>NZ_NOZT01000034.1:0-38305 GCF_002412355.1 Acinetobacter sp. YT-02 | reverse complement strand
GTTTCAGGAGTACAACCAATCTTAGGCGCAATTGCTGTGATCGCAGCCCAATTCGATGGATAATCTTTTTCGGATTCAATCAATAATTGAACCGCTCTTTCTCTGATTTCAGGGGTGTATTTTACTTTTTTCATCGGGACATTCTCTCAAGAAAAGTGGTCTCCGACAAACCCGGTACGGTTCAATATCAACGGCAAACTTAAACATTTTAGGATATTAACAGAACGCTATAGAAATAGACGGAAACGATTTGGTCTAAGAATGAATTTAATTGCTGGAATGGTGAATTGGATGCTCTTAAATTAACTTTCGCAAGAGATCTATTATAAGAACGGGTTTTAAATAAAGTGATGGTTAGATCTAGCACTAAAGCAAAATTTTCAAAGAGTAGCTGACTTATCTTGCATTCTTTAGAGATTGCTTTTATTAAAAATCAATGCATCCTAATAAGGAATGTATTTTTTTGTAAGTGAATATATTAGATGTTATAATTTTGAAAAATTTTAAAAGTTTATGTTGATTGTTTTTGTGGGGTTTGGGTGGGCATGATCAGATTACATGTAGCAGACTTAATATGTAGTCAAGGAGATACAACATATTGTGCCTTGGATCATATTCCTGCCATGCAACGCAGACGTCTATCCCCATTAGCAAAACTTTCAATAAATAGTGCTATTGAAGCTTTAAATGGCCATAAAGCAGATTTTATAGTATGGGTGTCTCAGTATGGTGATGAGCATAAAACATTGAAAATTTTAGAAGATGTTTTAAGTGATCAAACTCCATCCCCAACCCAATTTTCAACTTCAGTTCATAATGCGATTTCGGGTTTATATTCTATTTTATGTCAGGATTCTACACCTGCAACTAGTTTGGCAGGAACATGGGCTGATGGGCTAATCGAGGCATATACTTGGCTAAAAACAACAGCTAGCGCTCGGAATGTTTTGGTTGTTTATTACGATGAAGCCTTGCCTGAAATATATATGGAACATCAATCATTTAGCTCTCTTGCAATGGCAGCTCTTATATCATTGGAGTCAGCAAATCTGGTATTGAAATCAAATATCCTTACTGATAATCCTGCTTATGAACAAGCTTTAGCATTTAATAATTTTTGGAAAAATAAAGAACAAACTGAATTTGATATGTGGGAAAAATGCTGAAATTAAATCGGATGAAGCAAAAAGCTAATTATGTATGGCGCATTGGTGCTACAGGATTGAGTTTTGCTAGCTTTGGTTTAGGTGGAATGGCCATTGGCGGTGTTATTGCTCCAATGGTGAAATTGAGTTCACAAGATCCTGATGTACGCAAACAACGTACACAAAAGGTCATTAAATATAGTTTTAAGGGCTTTACTGAAATGATGGTAAAGCTTGGAATTATGACCTATAGCGTGAAAGGTTTGGAAAAACTTCAACAAAGTCAGCAAGAACTAGTAATTGCTAATCATCCAACTCTGATAGATGTAGTTGTATTGATTGGTTTAATGGAGCAAGCAAACTGTGTCGTGAAACAGGCATTGTGGTCAAATCCATTTACTAAAGGACCTGTACAAAATGCAGGTTATATTTTAAATGCGGGTTCTGAACAATTTATTCAAGACTGCGTTCAGAAACTACAGCAAGATAATGCTGCATCATTGTTGATTTTTCCAGAAGGTACACGCACAGCTAAAGGGGAGCAATTAAATGAGTTTCAACGTGGTGCAGCCAATATTGCGTTAAGGGCTGGTGTGCCGATTCGCCCTGTACTTATTACATGTACGCCATCGACACTCACCAAAAACGAAAAATGGCATCACATTCCTGAACGACCTTTTCATATACATGTAAAAGTTTTGGATGCGATCCGAGTGGAGGACGTGCTGGATGATGTAGCAGTTAATCCAAAAAATGTACGTCAATTAAATCAACAATTACAGTGGTTTTTTAACCAAGAGTTATCCGTAAATGAGTAATCTTGCTAATGAGTTAAAGCAAATGATTATTGATGTTCTTGTTCTTGAGGACATCAGTATTGATGATATTGATACAAATGCACCTTTATTTGGTGATGGTTTGGGATTAGATTCAATTGATGCTTTAGAATTAGGTTTGGCTTTAAAAAAGCGCTATGGTATCCATTTGAATGCAGAGTCTGCAGAAACCAAAGAACATTTCAAATCAATTCAAAGCTTAGTTGCTTTAGTTGAAGCACAAAAAACAGCATAAGAGGTTGCTATGCTTACACAAGAAACTGTATTAGAAAAATTACGTGAATGGATGGAAGAATTGTTTGAAATTTCACCTGAGGATGTTCAGTTGGAGTCAAATTTAGCTTCAGATTTAGATGTTGATAGTATTGATGCTATTGATTTGGTTGTAAAGATTAAAGAGTTGACAGGTCGTCAAGTTAATCCAGAAGATTTTAAAAATGTACGTACTGTGCAGGATGTTGTGGTTGTAATTCAGAATATGTCTGCTGCATGAAAAATATTTTAAAAGGGGTAGTTGTGGTTGGATTAACCCTCTATCCTTTTTTTGTAGCTTACGCTTTAACCAATGAGTTGTTCATTTGGGTCAGTGTATTGTTGATCGCTCTTGGATTTCTTCGCTTATTGAGTAAAGGCAATACTTTACTGTGGCCTTTGACAGGGTTTGCTATTTTATGCGGCGCACTTAGCTTAACTCTAAAAGAGCATATATGGTTGAAGTTATATCCTGTTTTTATGAGTTTAGGGGCATTATTCATCTTTGCAGGAACTTTGATTAAACCACCTTCTATGATTGAGCGTTTTGCGCGTTTAGTGGAGCCTGAGTTACCCTCCGAAGGAGTGAGATGGACTTATCAAGTGACAAAGGTTTGGTGTGTTTTTTTTGGCATTAATGCTGTAATTGCACTAATCACAGTTTTCTTTGCTCCTATGGAAATTTGGGTGTTGTATAATGGATTAATTTCTTATTTGTTGATGGGTATTTTGTTAATTGCTGAGTTTATATTGCGTAAACGTCATCAGCAACGACATCAAACAAGGAAGTAGTTTTTTATAATTGCGTTAAGTGAGTTATCTAAGAATACGGATAGCGACTAGAAATACGGTTTAAATTTTATTTTATGTCTTGTCATTTTCAACATTATCTTCATTCCTCTCATGTACTGTGCATACAAGCAGATCTGAGTTTGATATCTTTTCAAGAGTTTTGGTCAGACGTGGCTGAGCAAGCAGCTCAAATTGAACAATTGAAGGAGTCAACATGGGCTCTATGGGAACAAGATAGTTACGATTTTTTAGTGTTGTTGTTTGCTGCATTACAAGCTGGCAAGAGTGTGTTGTTAACTCCTCATCGAGTTAGTGATTTAGAAAATGAATTGGCTTCTCAACAAATTTACTTTTTGAAGCGTCAGCTTCCAACAGCTATTCCAGTTGCTAAACTCCGATTTGATGATGAGTTTTTAAAACAGGCGCAGCTATATTTTTATACCTCTGGTTCGACAGGGCAACCTAAAAAAATTCCACGCACATTAAAACAACTATTCAATGAGGTCTGTGGTTTAGATGCTAGCTTCGATTTACCAGAACAAGCCGTGGCGATTGCTACGGTCAGCCATCAACATATTTATGGCTTACTTTTTAAGTTGTTATGGCCGTTAGCGAGCGGACGTAGTTTCTACCAAAAACAAGTAGCTTTCCCTGAAGACGTAGTTGCTATTCAAAAGAAAATAGCACATCTGAATTTACCAAACTATTTAACTTCTAGTCCTGCTTTATTGAAGCGTTGGACCACAGATGTTTTATTGCAAGATTGCAATATGGTCTATTCTTCAGGTGGAAAGTTGGATGACGGAGTACGTCCTTTTCTGAATTGTCTGGTTACTGAAGTTTTTGGAAGTTCGGAAACAGGAGGGATTGCTCATCGTCGGGAAGATGGTGCTCTATGGACACCTTTTGCTAATGTTGAAATTAAGAGCGCAGAGCAGCAAGAACTAGCTGTAAAAACTAATCATGCTTTTAATCTAGATTGGATTTTGACTGGGGATAAGGTTCAAGTAATAGATGTTGAAGACTCTAAAAGCTCATTCAGATTAATGGGGCGTTTAGATCGTATTGTAAAGCTAGAAGAAAAGCGTTTAAGTTTGGATGCAATTGAAGAAAAAATTGTAGAACTTGATGAAATTCGACAATGTCATGTCTTAGTCCATGAAAAAGAGCATCGTCAAATTTTAGCAGCGGTAGCTGTATTAACTGAAGATGCACGTGATAGATTGAAGCAGGTCGGAAAAGTTACGTTCATTGCGCAGCTAAAAAAGCAGTTGCAAAAAAAGCTAGAAAGCATCGCAATTCCAAGACAGTGGCGTTTCTTAATGCAAATGCCACAAAATTCACAATCAAAACTGAATAAGCAGTATTTAAAGTCTTTATTTCAGCCAATGCGCTTGCCTGTAGTTCTAACACAGCAGTCTTGCGATACATATATTACTTATAGTTTAGAGTTCATACCAGAACTTGAATGCTTTAAGGGCCATTTCCCAAATTTCTCAATTTATCCAGGTGTAGGGCAAATTGGTTTTATTCAATATTTTGCTAAACAGAATTGGGGCGATTTACTGTGGTGTAATGGCTTTGAACAGCTAAAATTTCAAGAGCTTATTCAACCTTATCAAGTGGTGGAGTTGGTATTCAGTCGTAAAGCAAATAAAGTTAGCTTTGAATTAAAAAATGATGAAAAAATATTAGCTTCAGGACGTTTATTATTTGCTGTTACTTCAGAGTCTTAAATTGGGGTAAGGGATATGAAATATTGCTTTGTGGTTCCTGTTTTTAATCACCCTCATCATTTGGCTGCATTATTGTTGCATTTGAGTGTTTTTGAGTTGCCGATCATTATGATTAATGATGGTAGTGACATAGCTTGTACAGAAGTTCTACATCAACTCGCGATGGATTATCCCCTCGTGGATTTGGTAGAACATACTCATAATATGGGGAAAGGACAAGCTGTAATGACTGGCTTAAAACATGCTTTTGAATGTGGTTTTAGTCATGCTTTACAACTTGATGCTGATGGACAACATGATTGGCAGGATGTGGAAAACTTCTTAGAGACCTCGTACAAGCATCCAGAGGCTATGGTTATTGGCCAACCAATATTTGATGAAACTGTACCAAAAAAGCGCTTATATGGTCGATATTTAACGCATATTTGGGTGTGGATTAATAGCCTGTCTTTGGAAATCAAAGACAGTATGTGTGGTTTTCGTATTTATCCTTTGGTCCAAACAGTTCATATTTTGAATACTGCAAAGTTTCAACCGCGGATGGGTTTTGATTCTGAGATTTTGGTACGGTTAAAATGGAAAAATGTTCCTTTTATTAATATACCAACACATGTTATTTATCCAGAAAATGGCATTTCACATTTTGATATTTGGCGTGACAACATCGGTTTGGCACGTGCACATAGCCGATTATTTGGTGGAATGTTGATTCGTTTACCTCAATTGATTTATAAAAAAATCAAAGACTAAGCGAGTCGAACAAGTAAATGCAAAAATGGAGTACAGTCAAAGAGCGGGGTGGTATGTTGCCACTCATGTTGATGCTAGGCTTTTACCGTTTAGGCGGGCGTTGGCTATGTAGAATTGTTTTGTACTTTGTTATTTTGTGGTATTGGCTTTTTTCAAATACTGCTCGTCAAGCATCTTTATTATATTTAAAAAGGTTGCATCACTTTGCAGGTGACAACTCTCCATTTAAAACAGAGCCTCAACTTTGGCATAGCTATAAGCATTTGATGCATTTTGGTGAATGCATTTTAGATAAAATTGAAGGATGGCTTGGGCATATTCCTGAACAGGAATTAAAGTTACATGGTCATGCGCACTTTCGTTCTCATTATCAAAAAGGTGCAGTGATTGTGGTATCCCACTTTGGGAATATTGAATTACTGAGGGCTATTAAAGCAGAACATCCGCAGAAAATTAATGTATTGGTGTATCAAAAGCATGCCACAAAATTTAATGAGTTTTTAAAAAAACTGAATAAACATGCCGATGTTAATCTAGTGTCAGTAGATGAATTAGGTATAGAAACTGCATTGATTCTACAAGATAAGTTAGATCGGGGTGAGTGGATTATTTTAGCTGCAGACCGTGTACCCGTACAATCAGATCGGGTACAGTCTGTTTCTTTTTTGGGTGAAGATGCTTTGTGGCCACAAGGGGCTTGGATACTTGCCAATTTATTGAAAGCACCAGTGTTAGCCGTGTTCTGTTATCGGATAGAGAAACATTTTGAGGTGCATATTCATCAAATGGCTAAGCAATTAACTTGGCCACGTAAAGATCGTTTACAGGCTATGCATCAGACCATTCAGGTATATGTAGAACTATTGGAGCAGCATTGTATACGTGCGCCTTATCAATGGTTTAATTTTTTTAATTTTTGGAATAAAGGGTAATTCTTGTGTTAATTGTTGGGGAAAATCCACTTAGTATTGAAGATGTTGTTGCTATCGCACGTAAAGAAAAACAGGTCAGTTTACCTTCATCTGTAGAATGGATAGCGTTAATTCAACGTGGTGCAGATTTTCTGGATCAACTTTTGCAAGATGAAGGGGTGATTTATGGTGTTACTACAGGCTATGGAGATTCTTGTTTAGTTGGAGTCCCAGCACATCAAGTGCACGAACTTCCATTGCATTTATCGCGTTTTCATGGCTGTGGTATGGGGCAAAATTTAGACCTTATTACGGCACGTGCGGTGTTGACTGTACGTTTGTGCTCGTTGGCGCGAGGTTATTCTGGTGTTTCGCATGCTTTATTACAGCGTTTAGTTTGGATGTTGAATGAAGATGTAATTCCTGTGATTCCATCTGAGGGCTCTGTTGGTGCTAGTGGCGACCTAACACCTTTATCTTACATTGCGGGTGCTGTAGTTGGTGAGCGCGACGTGTACTATCAAGGCAGAATCGTTCCTGTTTCTGAGGTATATGTTGAAAAAGGTGTGCAGCCTTTAGTTATGCGTCCTAAAGAAGGTTTGGCTCTCATGAATGGCACAGCAGTCATGACAGCAATTGCTTGCCTCAACTATAAAAAAGCAGAACAAATATCTTTTGCGAGTACTTTAATTACTGCATTGAATGTTTTGGCTTTAGAGGGGAATCCTAGTCATTTTGATGAGGTGCTTTTTGCTCAAAAGCCACATCAGGGTCAACAGACCATTGCTGCTCAATTACGTGACTGGTTAAACAGTGAGGTACAGACCGCGCATCAAAGTTCACGTTTACAAGACCGTTATTCACTACGTTGTGCACCACATGTAATAGGTGTTTTTGAAGATTCAAAAGTATGGTTACGTCAATTTATTGAAAATGAGTTAAATTCAAGTAATGACAATCCATTGATCGATCCAGTCAACTTACGTGTATTGCATGGTGGTCATTTCTATGGGGGGCATATTGCTCAAGCGATGGACAGTCTAAAAGTCATGATTGCTAATATTGCAGATCTTATGGATCGTCAGTTAGCACAGTTAGTTGATTATAAAATGAATAATGGGCTACCACGTAATTTAACAGGTTCGAGTCTTGAGCGTTTACCATTAAATCATGGCTTTAAAGCAGTACAAATAGGGGTTTCAGCGTGGACTGCAGAAGCATTAAAACAGACTTTGGCTGCATCTATTTTTTCACGCTCTACCGAGTGTCATAACCAAGATAAAGTCAGTATGGGGACTATTGCAGCCCGTGATGCAAGTCGAGTAATTATACTCACTGAGCAAGTAGTTGCAGCATTAAGCTGTGCTGCTATTCAGGCAATTAAATTAAAAAAAATGGATAATGATTTAAGTCCCGTTTTAAATATGTTTCAACAGTGGGTGCTTAAGAGCTTTAACTATGTAGAAGAGGACCGTGCTTTGCAACATGAACTTCAATCATTGGTAAATCGCTTTGAAGACTTAGAGTTGTTGAGCCATATTGTTGTTAAATATTGATAGGACATCACTATGTATGCAGATGTAATAATAGAAGTTCCATTTCATGATGTTGATACTATGCATGTTGTTTGGCATGGACATTATTTGAAATATTTTGAAGTCGCACGCTGTAAATTATTGGATCAATTTAATTATAACTATAATCAAATGCGTGATTCAGGTTATGCGTGGCCAGTAATTGAAAGCCATGTGCGTTATGTTCAAGGTATTGAGTTCGAACAAAAAATTAGAGTGCGTGCAATTTTAAAGGAATGGGAAAATCGACTGAAAATTGAATATTTGATTTTTGACGCAGCTTCGGGAAAAAAACTGACCAAAGGTTATACAACACAAGTGGCGGTACAAATCGAAAAGCGTGAAATGTGTTTTCAGTCTCCCCAAATTCTATTGGATTGCTTAAAAGCATGGTCCGAATTTAAAGCAGAGTAGTACAATTATGACTCGTTATAAGTTTGCCAAGAAGGTCGTTACTTTAAGTTGTATTATGATCTTTCTTGCTCCAACAGCAAAGGCACAGAGTGTTCAAATGAAACAAGTGTTTGAGCAACTGGGTTCAACACCTATTGTACGTGCTCAATTTGAGCAACAAAAAAAGCTAATATCTTTGAATAAAACTTATGTGTCTAAAGGTGTTGTCTTATTTAGTAAAAGTCAAGGTGTGCTATGGCAAATTCAAAGTCCAGTAAAAGCTGATTTGGTTGTGACACCGCATAAGCTAGTACAAAAAACCTTGCGTACATCAAGTCAAATAGAAATAAATAAAACACCGTATGGTTCTGTAGCGACTATGTTTTTGCAATTAATGTCAGGCAATGAGGTAGCATTAAACAAAAACTTTCATGTGGTTTCTGCAAGCTACAGTCCAACGCAGTGGAATGTCAGTTTGACACCTAAAAGTAGTTTATTTAAAAAATTATTTGTACGTGTCGATGCACAAGGTCAACGTTATGTTGATCGTATTCTAATTGAAGAGCAAGCGAGCAATCTTACAATTATTAACTTCAGTCAGCAGACATCTCAACCTCAAACTTTAACGGCTGCTGAAAATGCGCTTTTCCAATTGGCAAAATAAATTAACAGCCCTTTGGCTATGTATTCTATGTGTTATTGCTTTAGCACTAGGAATGGCTTGGTTAAATAAAGGTATTAGTATAGACACTAATATTTTTTCTTTATTGCCAGAGTCACATCAAGATGAAAATTTGAAACATGCACAACAATATATTAATCAGCAGCTAAATGATAAAGTTTTTGTGGTATTGGATGCAAAAAATGATCAGCAGTTAGAGCAGGCAACACAAGTACTTAAAACTCAAGCAAATAAAAGTGGTTTTTTTCATCCTCTCCGCTCACAAGTCGATCCTGATCGCTTTGCTCAAGTGCTATATCAACATAAAACAGGATTACTTTCCAAAACTGATCGGCAGATTTTGCAGGAAAAAGACTATGCTGCATTAATGGAACAAAGTTTATTGCAGTTGATGAGTCCCGGTATGCCAATTACGGCTGACATGCTTAAGCAAGATCCGTTGATGTTGTTTTCACGCTATGTATTAAGTTTAAGTAATTTACAAAATAATACTGATATCAATCTTGAGCAAGGTTTTGCGACCCTGCGTGATGAACATGGTATATCCCGTTTAATAGTGCTCCAACTTAACAATAGTCCTTATAACATTGCCTATCAGGATCAGACCGCAGCCTTTATTCAAAATATGAATCAGCAGTTTATCCAATTGCAGGTTAAGCCACATTGGACGGGGACATTGTTGTTTGCACAGTTTGGGACTTTTTCTGCCAAAGAGGAAATATCGACTATTGGGGTTGGGTCAACGATTGGTATTTTACTTTTAGTTTGGTTTGGCTTCCGTTCACTACGTCCAATGCTGACTGAAATGGTTGCAGTTGGGGCAGGTTGTTTAGTGGCTTTTGCTGTGACTTATTGGATTTTTGGTGAAATACATCTGATGACTTTGGTCTTCGGGGCAAGTCTAATAGGGGTTTGTGTTGATTTTTCATTTTACTTTATGGCAATGCAATCTCAGCACAGAATGATGAATGGATTTGATGTGCTTAAACCTTTATTGCCTAGTTTGTTTGTTGGACTCATGACAACACTTCTGGCTTATGTGGTACTTAGTTTTACACCTTTCCCTGGTTTTAAGCAGATTGCAGTTTTTTCAATGGTTGGGCTGAGTTCAGCATGGATTACCAGTATTTTATTACTTCCACGCTTGCCTGCATTAAATGCTGAACCTGCCATCCGCAGATTAAGTTTTATAGGTAAAGTGCGTAGCTACGTGCAACTTCATAAGACTCTACGTCATACCTTGATTTTATTGATTGTATTCGTGACGGGTACTAGTTTATTTTTTCTAAAAAGTAATGATGATATTCGCAATTTACAAAGTATGGATGTAGCGCTCAAGCAGGAAGATCAATATGTCCGTTCTCGTTTTATGCAACAACAAAGCAGTGATTATTTTGTAATACAAGGTCGAACCTCTGCAGAGGTCGAACAACGTGAACAAGAGTTGTTGGTAAAACTAACAAGTTTACAGGAAACAGGGAAATTAGGTGGTGTGCAAGCTTTGGGTCAATGGATACCTTCACTTGAACTGCAGAAGCAGAATATTGCGATGCTAAAGGAAATTCCGAAGCCTATATTGAGTGAGTATGTCCAGGCGTTGCAACTAAACATTGAAGACGTTTTGAATTGGCAGGCAGGCTTGTATGAGCGACCAATATTAACAGCGGCTTCTTTTAAGGATCATCCACTTTATTTTTTGCAAATGAGTTCAACACAACGTTTAGTCATGCTCGAAAACATACATGATATAAATGCATTGCAGCAATTAACAAATACTAATATAAAGTTACTGCGTCCAGTCAATCAATTATCTGAACTATTTAAGCAACATCGAGAGCATGCGCAGTCATTACTAATTAGTGCTTTGATGATTCTAGCTATTGGTTTAGGAATACTTTACGGTAAAAAATCCATCCTTCCTTTGATATTACCTGTCAGCATGGCACTTATGACAACCTTTGCAATCCAAGCATGGATGGGT
Source organism: Acinetobacter sp. YT-02 (assembly GCF_002412355.1). Lineage (NCBI taxonomy): Bacteria > Pseudomonadati > Pseudomonadota > Gammaproteobacteria > Moraxellales > Moraxellaceae > Acinetobacter > Acinetobacter sp. YT-02. Next base: position 27,253 of record NZ_NOZT01000034.1, on the reverse strand, counting down.
ATTGAAATTAATTTGTTTAGTATTATGGGAACTTTCCTAATTATTGGGATTGGGGTGGATTATGCAATTTTTTATCATCATGGGCACGACCATCCACAGGTCGTAGGTATGGCCTTATTTTTGTGCATGATGTCTACATTTTTTGGATTTGGCTTGCTTTCTTTTAGTCATACCTATGCTATTCATAGTTTTGGGCTAACAGTTTTACTCGGTGTTATTTTTTCATTTATTTATGCAACACTTTTTACATCATCCGATGTAAAGCATGTTGTGGTTCAGCAATATCAGCCAAAGAGTTGAGTTAAAGGGTACAGTGCAATGAGCACAATGCAATATACAGATGTTTTAATCATTGGTGCGGGGCCGTCAGGTAGTTCAGCGGCAGCTTTACTTTGTCAAAAAGGCTATCAAGTCACAGTAATTGAAAAGCAATATTTTCCTCGTTTTTCCATAGGTGAGTCTTTATTGCCTCAATGTATGGTTTTTTTGGAAGAAGCTGGCTTGTTAGACACGATTCATGCACATGTTGATGAATATGCTTTCCAGTTCAAAAATGGTGCTGCTTTTTTAAAAGGAAAGCAGCGTAACTTTTATGATTTTACTCAAAAGTTTAGTGAAGGCCCAGGTACAACGTGGCAGATACGCCGTGCTAACTTTGACCATCTTTTGGCACAGCAAGCAGCTAACATGGGGACAGATGTTCGCTATGGTCATGAAGTACTAGGGGTAGATGTTGTATCTGAACAGCCAATTTTGACTGTGAAAGATGAGCAAGACAATAGTTACCAAATTCAAGGAAAATTTTTATTGGATGCGAGCGGTTTCGGTCGAATTTTACCGAAATTCTTGGATTTGGAAAGTCCATCAGATTTTCCTGTGCGTCGTGCTGTATTTACCCATATTGAAGATGGCTTACAAGATGATCCAGAATTTGATCGGGAGAAAATATTAATCACTGTACATGAAAAAGATCATCGTGCTTGGTATTGGTTGATTCCCTTTGCAGATGGACGCGCATCATTTGGTGTGGTAGCAGAGGAAGATTTTTTTGAAAAATATGGTTATGACGGTAGTGTAGATTATGATTTAGAGGCTTTACAGAAGCGCATTTTGGCAGATGATCCTAGTTTGTCACATGTATTACGTAATGCTAAGCATGACACTCCTATGCGAACTTTAGTTGGCTACTCGGCAGATGTTAAACATTTGGCATCACATAACTATGCACTTTTGGGCAATGCAGGTGAGTTTTTAGACCCTGTATTTTCATCAGGTGTAACGATTGCGTTGAAATCATCGAGCTTAGCCATTCCTTTGGTAGATCGAGTTCTTCAAGGACAGTCAGTTGATTGGATGGAGGAGTATGAAAAGCCGTTACGCAAAGGCATTCAAGTTTTTCGTGCTTATGTTGAGTCATGGTATTCAGGTGAATTCCAGGATGTAGTTTTTTCGACCCATCAAGATGAAAAGATCCGTCGTATGATTTCTTCATTGTTAGCAGGTTATGCGTGGGATGAGAGTAACCCAATTCATCGTAATGCTAAGCAACGTCTGAGTACTTTGGCTGAATATTGCCGAGAAGAGAAAGCAACCAAGAGCTGTTGATGGATGAAATCTAAGTTACGTTTTAATGTCATTAGCTTGATTTTAGCTAGCTCTTTATTGTTTAGTGCTTGTCAAACATGGATTCCTAAAGCTCAAGGACTAGTAACCCAACAGTGGGGCGAACGAAACTTTCAGCGACAAGATCAAATGGAGGTACATTGGAGACAGCAAGGTTTTAGCTTTTTAATGTATCAAGAACAGAAAGGGCAGACTCTTGAAATGTTGGCACTCAGCCTGACAGGACAGCAATTGTTTAAACTTAATTTTGATGGTCAAAAAGTTAAGGTTGAGCAACGTATTGAGCAATTGAGATTCTTACCTTTTGATTATGTAGTGCGGGATATTTTATATGCAACATATCCCAACTTTATATCGCTGCATGTCGGGAAAACTACTGTCTTGCAAAAGGAAGGCATAATTTATATTCAGCAACAACCTGTCTTAAAAATAGATCATCAAGAGGGAGTTATTGAACTGGAAAACCTACAAGTACCTTATCAGATGGTAATTAGTACGGTTAATAATACATTGGAAGCTGATTCAGGCGGTAATGATGACTAAAAAAATGCAGCACTCTTCAGCTGTCGGAATTCAATGCAGTGTGGCGTTGTCTGCTTTGGGGCAGAGTGTAGATAATATTCGACGTACTTTGACTTCTGAAGAAAACTCTTTGTCCTTACGTGATGATTTAATTGCAGGGCGTAAAGTTTGGGTTGGGGCGTATAATCATCCTTTGATTCAAGAAGTACCAGAGGATTTGAGTGGGGCAGACTCACGCAATTTACGTTTTGCATTAACAGCTTTAATGCGAATTGAAGCAGAAGTTCACAATTATACAGCACAGTTCCCAAAACATCGTTTGGCTGTAATTATCGGCACATCTACATCTGGTGTTGCTGACAATGAGCCTGTATTAAAAGCATGTTTTCAGAAAAAAATATTACAAGGTGTTTGGCATAAAAAGCAGGAAATGGGTTGTCTAGCAAAGGCATTACAGCAATATTTAGGCTGGAGTGGGCCTGCATATACTATCTCAACAGCATGTTCTTCCGCTGCAAAAGCTATGGCAGCAGGTCAACGAATGCTCAATGCAAATTTAGTTGATGCTGTACTAGTGGGTGGAGTGGATACTTTATGTAAATTAACTTTAAATGGTTTTGATAGCTTAGAGAGTCTTTCTACTGATATTTGTCAGCCCTGTGGAGCTAGCCGAGATGGCATTAATATAGGTGAGGCGGCGGGATTATTTTTACTCTCTAAAGAGTCTGCTCCTGTCTGTTTGTTGTCGACTGGAGAGTCGATGGATGCATGGCATATTTCTGCCCCACATCCAGAAGGATTGGGTGCAATAGAAGCAATGAGAAAAGCTTTAGAGGGGGCTGGACTTCATTCGAGTGATATTGATTATCTAAATTTGCATGGGACATCTACGCCACAAAATGATTCGATGGAAATTAAAGCTGTTCAAGCTGTATTTGCGGATCAACAAGTGGCATTGAGTAGCACCAAGCATAAGACAGGGCATTGTTTGGGGGCGGCTGGTGCAATTGAGGCATTTATTTGTCAGCAAGTTTTGTTAGATCAAGCATGGTTACCTTTACATCATTCTGGAGAGTTAGACTTTGAATTGATCACGAAAAACTATGTACGAAATAGCCATTTAGAAGCACCAATTCGGTATGTAATGAGTAATTCATTTGCTTTTGGTGGTAGCAATATCAGTTTAATTATGGGAACAGTTTCACCATGATGGATGCTATTACGTTTATTCCGCATGAAAAGCCAATGGTTTTTGTGAGTCATCTAATTGAGGTAAATGATATATTTGCAATTGCTGAGCTTAGAATCACTCCTGATTTAATGTTTTTTGAAGAAAAGGGCTTACCAACATGGAGCAGTATTGAATTGATGGCGCAGACCATTAGTGCTTATGCTGGTTATAAAGGACAAAGCAAGGGCATGCTTCCGAAAATTGGTTTTTTATTAGGGACACGAAAAATCCAATTTCCATGTGCTTTTTTTACTGAGGGGACAACAGTAAGAATTCGTGTGGAACAAAGTTATCTGCATGAGGGTTTGGGGCAGTTTAATTGTGAAATTGAATATCAAGAGTATAAGTTCAGTGCCATGCTTAGTGTGTTTGAGCCTGAAAATATAAATGAAATTAGTGGGAAACTAGTGTGAAAAGACGAATTTTAGTAACGGGTTCTAGTCGTGGAATTGGTAAGGCAATTGCTTTGGAATTAGCAAAAGCAGGTTTTGATGTAACAGTACATGCGCGTTCAAGACAAGCAGAAGCTGAAGCGGTGGTGAAGGAAATCCAAGAAATTGGACAAGCTAGCCATGTATTAATGTTTGATGTAAATGATCGTGAACATATAGCAGAAGTTTTGGAACAAGATATCGCGAAGCATGGTGCTTTTTATGGTGTCGTTGTAAATGCGGGGCTTACAAGAGATGGGGCTTTCCCTGCATTAACCGATGATGACTGGGATCAAGTGGTTTCAACTTCATTAAATGGTTTTTATAATGTACTTAAACCTTTGATTATGCCAATGATTCGTTTAAAGAAAGGTGGGCGTATTGTGACCTTGTCTTCTGTATCGGGGATTATGGGGAATCGTGGTCAAGTTAATTATAGTGCTGCTAAAGCAGGGTTAATTGGTGCAACTAAAGCTTTAGCTTTAGAATTGGCAAAAAGAAAAATAACAGTGAATTGTGTTGCTCCAGGCTTGATTGAAACAGAAATGGTAACAGAAGAAGTAACAGAACATGCTTTGAAAATGATTCCATTGCAACGTATGGGTCGGGTAGAGGAAGTTGCTAAAGCGGTTAAGTTTTTATGCAGTGATGATGCAAGTTACATCACACGCCAAGTAATTTCAATCAATGGAGGCCTGATTTGATGAAACGCGTTGTGGTTACAGGTATGTCAGGGATTACCTCTTTAGGAGAATCAGCAGACCAAGTTTTTGAACAATTTGCACAAGGTAGAAGTGGCATTCGCTATATGCCAGACTGGGAAATCTATACAGATTTACGGAGTAAATTGGCAGGTCCAGTTGAGTCTTTTACAGTGCCAAAGCATTTTAATCGAAAAGTTACCAGAGGCATGGGGCGGGTTGCTTTAATGTCAGTAGTGTGTGCAGAAAAAGCATTAAAGAATGCTGGTTTACTCAATGCAAATATATTGAAAAACGGTGAAGCTGGAGTAGCATTTGGCTCATCTGCAGGTAGTGTAGATGCTGTGCGCGAATTTGGTTCTATGTTACTTGATCACAATATGAGTCAGCTTAATGCAACAACTTATATTCGTATGATGTCTCATACTAGTGCGGTCAATATGACGATCTATTTTGGCTTAAAAGGTTTAACCCTGCCAACTTCTAGTGCTTGCACTTCAGGCTCTATGGCAATTGGGCAGGCTTATGAAGCCATTAAATATGGTAAACAAACGGTGATGATTGCAGGTGGAGCAGAGGAACTTAGTGCAGCGGGTTCAGCTGTGTTTGATGTGCTTTTAGCAACCAGTATGAAAAACAGTCAGCCTGAAGCTACACCACGTCCTTTTGACAGTGATCGTGATGGCTTAGTGGTCGGGGAAGGGGCTGGGTGTTTAATATTGGAAGAATATGAACATGCTAAAGCACGTGGTGCAACCATTTACGCAGAAGTTTTAGGTTATGGTAGTAACACTGATGGTCAGCATGTAACTCGACCTGATTCTGAAATGATGGGGCATTGTATGGGCTTAGCACTCAAAGATGCTCATGTTTCTGCTGAAGATATTGATTATGTATGTGCGCATGGTACATCAACAGATCAAGGTGATATTGCTGAAACTCAGGCTACCTTACGTATTTTAGGAAAAAAACCAATTAGCTCGTTAAAAAGTTATTTTGGTCATACTTTAGGAGCCTGTGGTGCGATTGAGGCATGGCTTAGTATTGAGATGATGCAACGTGAACAGTTTATCCCTACTTTGAATTTGGATAGTGTTGATCCATCTTGTGCAGAATTGGACTATATTCGTGGGGAAATACGAAATATGCCTGCTGAAATAATTATGAGTAATAACTTTGCCTTTGGTGGGATTAATACTTCATTGATTTTTAAAAATTTTAAGGTCTAGATGATATATAGAGGGAATATGAATCTTAAAAAACACTTGGTTATATTAGCCATTGTAAGCACATTAAGTTTAACTGCTTGTAGTACAGTGAAAATTTCTGACTATCCACAACGCCAATACAATGTACCTGAAAACGTTACAACTAAAGATGTGTTAAATAATATTAAACAAGCCATTACGCAACAAGCACGTGTGGGGTGGGTCGTAGAACAGTCTGACTCGAGTAAAGTCATTGCTGGTTTGACGCGTCGAAGTCACTATTTACAAGTAACCTACAGTATTAATGGACAACAAGTATCTTCTCAGATAACGAGTAGTCGTAATCTAGATCAAAAAGGAAATAAAATCCATAAAAATGCCATGAGTTGGAAAATGCGTTTGGATAATTCAGTTTTTATACAATTATCAAAGTCTTTAAATTAACTTTTTAAGAGGGTGGAATGATGAATATTAAACAATTGGTTTTAGCGAGTGTGCTTGGTTTTGGTAGCTTTACGGCTGTCCAAGCAGCAGATCAAATGCATGATTTTGACTTTAAGGAGGCGGTTAATCGTGCTGTTGCTGATGGAGTTCTTGACGGCTCAGTTAAATTTTATCTAGCGGGAACTAAATCAGGGGGACGTGTTATTGAACGTGGTTTGGTAACGAATAAGAAAACCAATGGTTTTGCTAAATCAGCTGAATCTTCATGTGATCATGTATTAAGATCAGCCCTAATTCAATTCGAGAAAACCGCAAAAGTGCGTGGTGCAAATGCTGTAACAAATTTGGTGAGTTATTATAAAGCTAATGAGACCAAAAGTACTAAAACTTATCAATGTGCTAAAGGCACAGCAATTGCAGGCGTCGCATTAAAAGGTGATCTTGTAAAATTTTAATTTAAATAGACGTTATAAAAAGCCCTCAATATGAATAATTGTGGGCTTTAAAATATTACTTTAACTAATATTTTGACATTAATAATTATATGATTTTAAAGGGTATTGATGTGAAGAAAATTATTCAGGCTTCTTTAATAGCTTCGACTATAACTTTGGTGGGTTGTGCAACTCCTCTTATTGCTCCAGATATTATTGCGAATGTAAAAAAAGTTGAAAGTCCATATTTGAAAAATTCAAGCCTAGTTGAAGTGGATATTGATCCTAAAATTAACAATAGAGAAAAAATTGATATAAAAGTCAAAGATTCTTTAGAGTTAGCATTAAAAAACTCGAATATTTTTGGTACAGATGCTCAACATCCATACAAAATTACTGCTCAAGTACTTGTTGCAAGTCAGGCGGCTGTAAGCTTTGGTAATTTTGAAGGTAAGTTAGGAATTAAGTACACTGTATTTGATGATAAGGGCCAACAAATTTTCCAAGATACTATCAATACGATAGCCGGTAGTGACTTAAATCCATTAGCTCCTGGTGTTGCTCGGCATACACGTTCACGTGCTAGAAATATTGCCCTTAATGTGAATGAGTTTGTAGGCAAACTTGAAACTGTTCTAAGAAAATAAAGTACTTAAACTGAACCCTGCTTAACCTTTAATTCAATCATAAAATTAATGGCTTAAGCAGGATTCGAGTTATATCAATTCTAAGATTTGAAAAATAATCCTAACATTGAATTCGATATGCACTAGATAACTTCTATCTTTATTTTTGGCGAAAGCGTAATCAACTAAATTCTCTGCCACATTTTTTGCCACATAAGTTTAAATTCTAATCAAACAGTACAGAAAAGGGATTGCATAAGCCTTTGATTACGTCTAATATTCGTTTCGTAGCGTAGCAAGGCGCTACTGGCAAAAGGTTCGAATCCTTGATCCTCTGCCAAATTAAAATCCAACAACTCAGTTGGTACCCGATGTTGGGGACGTGGCGAAATTGGTAGACGCACTGGATTTAGGTTCCAGCGCCGCGAGGTGTGAGAGTTCGAGTCTCTCCGTCCCCACCATACATTAAAGAGCAAGGCAATGACCTTGCTTTTTTATTGCCTGTTATTTTAGCTTTAAAGCATTGTATCTCTTTGACAGGCCTTAGATTTATTTCAAGATTTAAAATTCAGCATAAAAAAAGCCCATAAACAGGTTATGGGCAAGATCATCTTTGAATATTGATGAAATACGATTTGAATTTTTATTTTTGCATCCTATCAAGTTCAACCGTTATCGCATACTTATCTGTATTGTATCAGTATTTATGCTTTTAAATGGTCTTCAAATTCCTCGCCTAATTTCATTGCTAAAGCATTACCAGAAAGCTCGCAAGTGACCAAACCATACTCTTTTTGAAAGCTAAATGTGAAACCGTGACCATCCGCCAAATTTTTGACTGAATAACCTAATTTTTCTAACCAAATACGAAACGCAATTAAATTTTTTGCTTTAACAACTTTTTTCACGAGAGAACTCCTATCCATTCATTTAATTATTAATAGGGATATTTCCCAAATTTTTAAAGGGCAGAAATGTATTTCTTTGACATTTTTTTCACTAATTTTTAGAAATCTAAAGTCTTTTTAAGCAAATAGAATATTTTAAAAGAATTATTGTGGATTAAGTTGTTGATATATATTGTTTTAATGGGTGTGGTGTAATTGGTTTTAAGGTCTTAAATGTATTGCCAAAAGATGACTTAGAAATATTTTGTTAATGATTTTTAATTTTAGGCTGTATTTATTTTCAGCATTAACACATAAAGATTATCCATTTTTTATGCCAAGCTTTAATTTAATGCAATGGATATTAGTATGGAGCATGTCGGTACCTAATAGACATTAGCTTATACTATGGTTGAGTTTGAAGATTTGGGAAATAGACATGACCGCACAAACAATTCAACAGCAGGTGGAGTGCATGGTGAAGCAGATGCAAAATCAAGGACTAGAGCCTGTTGCTGTGATGCTCGGGCATGAAGATTGGTTACTGTTTTCCTCACAATCCAAAGTGGATTATACGCCTTTTGGCAGCGCACGCCGTTATCAGCCTGCATTGTCCAATTTGCTGTTGGTGCGGGTCGATGAAATGAATGCTGTGCGTGTGGTGACGCAAACTCAATTAGATGAGTTTGCTGCCAGTAATCAGATTTTATAATCCGAGAGAAATATCAGATGCTTTATGATCAAAGCATCAATTTAAAAGTTGTCTTTGAGTTCACGTAATTTCTGAAATTCTTCGACACTTTCGGCTCTTAAAAATGGATTGGTTTCCAGTTCTAGTTCGATGCTGCTTGGCAAAGTGGGTTTATTAAGCATGCGTAAACTTTCAATTTGTTGATAACGCTCTTGAATGGCAGCATTGTCGGGTTCTACATGCAGTGCAAATTGTGCATTCGCCAATGTATATTCATGGGTGCAATATACTCGGGTACGCGGAGGCAGCGCTGCCAAGCGGTTTAAAGATTGATACATTTGCAAATATGTACCTTCAAAAACACGCCCACAGCCCATCGCAAATAAAGTGTCGCCACAGAACAATACATCCAACGCATCTATAAAATACACAATATGCCCCAAAGTATGTCCCGGAACGGCAATAACATCGACCTGTAAATCATGAAAATTGATATGGTCTTGGTTTTGTAAAGGATGCGTGATAAACGGAATTTTGCTCAATTCTTCACGTGGCCCATAAACAGGTAAATTACGTTCTGCAATGAGTTCAGGCACACCGCCAATATGATCTTGATGCCAATGCGTCAACCAAATTTGCGCGATCTCTAAACCATGATTTTGGCAAAAATCTTCAACAGGTTTGGCATCGGTAGGGTCAACCACCACCACTTGTTTGCTGGCACAATGTTCAAGCAACCAAATATAGTTTTGTGATGGTTTTTGCGCATCAATAAGATGGACTTGGTAGTGCATGCTCAATTCCTGAAACTTAATCGCTTGTGGCTATTACAGCATGCTTTTGCGGGCGTGTAAAAGTGTATCCCCAAGTGTCAGGTTATCGCTTTGCTGTGTTACTGCTTGATGATGGACCAGAGATGTAAAGATAAAATAGAAATAAATTAAAATCCATAAAAAATGCCGTAATTAACACGGCATTTTAAAAGAGAGATTCGGTTTGATCTTAGCGGATTTTTGCCAAGAAACGACCTAAACGTGTCATTGCTTCACGTAATTCATTTTCTGCAGGCAAGAACACTACGCGGAAATGATCAGGCGTTGGCCAGTTAAAACCTGTACCTTGAACCAATAAAACTTTTTCTGCTTTGAGTAAATCGAGCATTAACTTTTCGTCATCTTCAATTGGATAGACGTTTGGATCAAGTTTCGGGAAGCAATACATTGCACCCTCAGGTTTGACACAAGACACGCCAGGAATGTCGTTCAGCATTTCCCATGCAATGTTACGTTGTTCGTATAAACGACCACCCGGACGAATCAAGTCATTGATAGACTGATAACCACCCAATGCTGTTTGAATCGCGTACTGCGCCTGATGGTTGGCACACAAGCGCATAGACGCCAACATGTCTAAACCTTCAATGTAGTCTGCAGCGCGTGATTTATCGCCTGTAATCGCCATCCAGCCTGAACGGAAGCCCGCAATGCGATACGATTTAGACAAGCCATTAAATGAGATACAGAGTTGATCACCCGCTAAAGCTGCAACCGCAACATGCTCAATGCCGTCATAAATAATTTTGTCGTAAATCTCATCGGCAAATAAAATTAAGTCATATTTTTTTGCCAATGCTACAATTTGTTCCAACACATGACGTGGATAAACCGCACCCGTTGGGTTATTCGGGTTAATAATGACAATACCGCGCGTATTTGGCGTGATTTTGCTTTCCATATCGGCAATGTCTGGATACCAAAAGTTTTCTTCATCACATTTGTAGTGAATAGCAGTACCGCCCGATAAATTCACTGCCGCAGTCCAAAGCGGGTAGTCAGGCATTGGTACCAGCATTTCATCGCCATCGTCCAACAAGCCTTGCATCGCCATAACAATCAGTTCAGACACGCCGTTGCCTATATACACATCATTGACATGCATATCGAAAATGCCTTTTTGCTGATAGTACTGACAAATCGCTTTACGCGCAGGGAAAATCCCTTTGGAGTCGGTATAACCAATCGCATTAGGCAAATTCAATGCGACATCATTAATAATTTCCTGTGGCGCTTCAAAACCGAATGGGGCAGGGTTGCCAATATTCAGTTTAATAATTTTATGACCGGCCTCTTCCATTTCATTGGCCGCTCGTAACACAGGTCCGCGAATGTCGTAGCATACATGCTCAAGTTTTGATGATTTTTTTATTTCGCGCGGAGTCGTGTTACCTAGTACGGACATAGTTCCATCCAATGATTAGAAGATAAATAAATTATAGATTACTGAAATATCACAATCTATGCTGAAATTTAGCTAGATATTTTGCAAGGTCTAGCGTAAAAATGGAAGTACTGAAGCATGACACTGAATGTCAAAGATTTAAAGGAGTTAGTGATGGGAAAACTCAATAAAACAGACCGAGAATGGCAAAGAGAGTTATCACCAGAGGAATTTCGGATTACACGTCAAAAAGGCACGGAGCCTGCTTTTACGGGGAGATATTGGAATACTAAACAAGAGGGGATTTATACCTGTCGTTGTTGCGGTACAGCGCTATTCTCATCTGAAACAAAATATGACAGCGGTAGCGGTTGGCCAAGTTTCTATCGTCCAATCCAGCCTGGGGTGATTGAAGAACATCAGGATGGTTCGCATGGCATGCAGCGTACTGAGATTGTTTGTCATCATTGTGACGCACATTTAGGGCATGTTTTTGATGATGGTCCACAGCCAACAGGATTGCGCTATTGTGTCAATTCGGCTTCTTTAGAACTCAAAACACAAGAAAAAAATGATGAGGGAAATTATCCATGACCAACATTTATCAGTTTGAAGCTGAGTTGTTAGATGGACAAAATAAAGCCTTTAGCGATTATGAAGGGAAGGTTTTGTTGATTGTAAATACAGCCAGCAAGTGTGGTTTTACGCCTCAATTTGCGGGTTTGGAAAAGTTATACCAACAATATAAAGACCAAGGTCTTGAAGTTTTGGGCTTTCCGTGCAATCAGTTTGGTGGGCAAGATCCAGGTTCCAATGAGCAAATTGGGAGCTTCTGCCAAAAAAACTATGGTGTCAGTTTTCCAATGTTTAGCAAAATTGATGTGAAAGGGCCTGAAGCACATGCGATTTTCCGTTACCTGACCAATAACAGTAAAGGTATTTTGGGCAACGGAATTAAATGGAATTTCACCAAGTTTTTAATTGGCAAAGATGGCAAGGTGTTGAACCGTTTTGCTCCGACCACAAAACCTGAAGATTTGCAGGCGGAAATTGAAAAGGCTTTACGATAAAGGCTTGCGCTTGTGCAAGTAAGATAATTAAGGCGATCAGATGATCGCCTTAAATTTAGTTGAAATCATTAACTTATAAAATCGCTTTAAGACGTTGAATTACTTGTTCACATTGTGCCAAATCTGCAACCAAAGCCAAGCGAACATGGTTTTCACCTGGGTTACCTTGTGCGGTTTCACGAGATAAATATCGCCCTGGTAGCACTTTAATATGGGTTTTTTCCATCAACATTTTGGCAAAGTTTTCATCATGATCGACTTTGAGCCAGTAATAAAAACCTGCATCTGGTTTTTTTAATGGCAGTAAATGCCCAAGTTCCATTTGAAATAATTCAAACTTGGCGCGATATTGTTGACGATTATCTTCAACGTGCTGTTCATCATCCCAAGCTGCAATAGATGCCAATTGATGTTGAACAGGCATTGCCGCACCATGATAGGTACGATATTGCAAATAAGGTTTTAATAAGTTGGCATCGCCCGCAACAAAGCCTGAACGCATGCCGGGTAAGTTTGAGCGTTTAGACAAAGAATGGAATACGATGCAGTTTTTGTAGTCATCGCGTCCAAGTTCGGCACAGACTTCCAGTAAACCTGTAGGCGCTTGGTCAAACCATAATTCCGAATAACATTCATCAGATGCAATGACAAAATTATATTGATCTGACAAAGCTATTAGCTTTTTAAATTGTTCTTTTGAAAGGACAGCACCCGTTGGATTTCCTGGTGTGCAGACAAATAATAAAGCGGTTTTTTCCCAGACTTCTGCAGGTACGGCATCAAAATCACCCAAGTAATTATTGTCTTCGGTGCAATTGATGAAATAAGGTTGGGCACCTGCCAATAAAGTTGCCCCTTCATAAATTTGATAAAACGGATTGGGCATCACTACATAGGGTGCATCTTCACGTCGAATCAATGCTTGTACGAAGGAAAAAATCGCTTCACGTGTACCTGAAACGGGGAGAACTTGAGTGTCTGGGTTAACTTGTTTTAAATGAAAGCGTTGTGTCAGCCAATGGGCAATGCTGTGACGTAATTCAGGCAGACCTTTGCTGTTCGGATAAGTCGATAAATGCTGAAAATTATCAATAATGGCTTGTTTGACAAATTCAGGTGCAGGATGTTTAGGTTCGCCAATAGACAGTGGAATTAACGGCAAATTTGCAGGTTGTACGTCCTGAAATAGTTTGTTTAGCTTTTCAAAAGGGTAAGGATGTAATAAGGACAAACTTGAGTTCATGGATGTTCCGTAAATTGAAGTTAATGTTGACCACAGACCTGATTAGAGGCCTCATCTAAAGCAGCTTTGAGCTGGATGGCAAAGGTATCTGCTTCAGACTTTGTCATTGGGTTGCCATCTTTTTTGGTGACGAAGAAAATATCTTCGGCACGTTCGCCCAGGGTGGCAATTTTGGCGGAGTGAATATCTAAGCCTTGCATCATAAACAAGCCGCCAATTTTGGCGAGTAACCCGGGATGATCTAGTGTGGCAATTTCGACCATGTTTTGATTCAGCGCTGCATTGAAAGTCACTTCTACTGTATTTTCAATGTCAAAATGACGTAATTGACGCGGAATGCGGCGTTGCATCAGACCCGGATATTTATCTGACTGGCTCAAGGCATTCACTAAAGCCTCAATCACCATTTCTTCACGTTCAGGGTCTGTTAAGAGTGTGCCAAAACGGTCTAAGACCACGTAAGTATCCAAACTAAAGGCTTTGGTCGCAGTAATAATTCGTGCATCCTGAACGTCAAGGTTCATGCGGTCTAAAATAGCGACAGTTGTGGCAAATAGGTTGGGTTGGTCTTGCGTGTAAATAAAGATTTGTACTGCGTCTTGTGCTGATTTTCGGTGCGCGCGCATGAGCACTAATGGTGCAGGATTATCGCCATGCTCCAAAATCGCGCGGGTATGCCATGCAATTTCATCGGCAGATTCTTTAATAAAGTATTCATCGCCCAGTTCTTGCCAGACTTTTTCAACAGCACTGAGTTCAAAATCTTTAACCAGTAACTCGCTTGCCGCAAATTTGGTGTCTTCAATCAGCATTTGATAATCGACGGGACGCCCAAGTCCTGAGCGAATGACATCACGCGCTTGCGTATAAAGTTGGCGCATTAAGGATGCACGCCATGAGTTCCAGAGTGTTGGATTAGTCGCATTAATATCAGCAACCGTTAAGGTATAGAGATAATCTAAATGCTCCATATCTCCCATTTTTTCGGCAAATTCCTTGACCACATCGGGGTCAGAAATATCTTTTTTCTGTGCTGTGACTGACATCAACAAGTGATTTTTGACTAACCATGCCACAAGGTTACATTCACGTTCAGTAAATCCGTGTTTACGGCAAAACTCAATCGCATCTACCGCACCAAGTTCACTGTGATCACCACGACGACCTTTAGCAATATCATGGAAAATCGCAGCCAAATAAATAATGTCACGACGGGCTAAACGCTGAAATACCGAACTGACCACAGGAAAATCTTTCGCGAATTCAGGTTCTTTGAAGCGGCTTAAATTGCGGAGTAATAGTAAAATGTGCGCATCGACTGTATAAATATGGAATAAGTCGTATTGCATTAAACCTGTAATTTGACCAAAAGCGGGGATGTAATTGCCCAATACACCTAAGCGTTTCATAGTCACCAAGGTATTATACAAGCGGTGCGGTGAGCGCAAAATTGCCATAAACAGCGCTTGATGCGTTGGATCATCACGGAAACTTTGGTCAATACGCTTGGCTGCAAGTGTCAGCAGGCGCAGTGTTCGTGCGCGAATTCCTTCAATTTCAGGACGATTGGCCAATAAATAGAAAATTTCTAAAATTGCGCTTGGTTTTTCTGAGAAAATTTTGTGGTGCTGCACGGCAAGTTTGCCATCGACCAGTTTAAAATTTTCATTAATTTCTTCAATGTTACGTTCATAATTAGGCAAACGCGGGGTAATGACCGACTCATTAAAATAGGCCAGCAACATTTCATTTAAAGTGGAAACTTGCTGTGCAGAGCGATAATAACGCTTCATAAATTGTTCAATCGGGTAATTTTGCGGTTTACCTTCTTCTCGAACATAGCCAAAAGTTGCTGCAATATCTCGTTGATAATCAAACAATAAACGGTTTTCATCACGTTTGGTTAAACGATGGAGATGATGACGGATTTCCCATAAAAAGCTTTCGGCTTCTTCAAGTACACCCAATTCAAATTCTGAAATAAAACCTAAATGCACCAAGTCGTAAATACGATTGACGCGAAAATGGCGTTTGGCAATCCAGCCAATTTGGTTGATGTCACGAATACCGCCCGGAGCATTTTTAATATCAGGTTCTAAATTACTTTCGGTGTCATTGTGCTGCGCGTAACGCTTGCTTTGCTCCTCCATTTTGGCATCAAAAAAGGTTTTATCTGTCCAAGTTTGCGAAACAATACGACGCGGCCATTTGGCAAGCTGCTGATTTCCTGTAATTAAACGCGCTTCAATCAAGGCAGTTGCAACAGTTAAATCACTGGTTGCCTGAATCACACAGTCTTGAATAGTCCGCACGCTGGTGGCAGGTTTGAAGTTGCCAACATCCCATAAAGACGAAATAAAGGTCGAAATAAGTTGTTCTTGTTCTGATGTGATTGCATCTTCCGACAACACCATAATATCGACATCGGAATAGGGCAGCATTTCTTTACGCCCATAGCCGCCCACTGCAAATAGGCTCAAATCGGTTTTGTCTAATTCAGCATGTTGCCATAAGAAAGTGAGCGCTTCATCAATCAGGTTAGAACGCGCCAAAATCACTTCACGAATGGATTGTCCATTTTCAAAACATTGTTGTAGCTGATTTTCGACATCGGTGCGCCATTGGTTAATGGCCTGAATGTCATGGTTGCTTTTTACATAATTCAGCAAGGGTAATGTAATGATCATGGACAATTCCGTTATGCAATGACGAGCTTAATTTTGATTTTCGTTTAAATGAACACGAACAGTGTCCGCAGTCTGCTGAGCTAGCTCACGCGCTTGCTCTGTGGTTTCTGCTCGCGCAGTGGCAACGCCCATACGACGACGTTCAAAACCTTCAGGTTTGCCAAATAAACGTAAATCTGTATCGGGATGTGCTAATGCAAGATTCAGGCCAGAAAATGAAAGATTTGTTGCATCGACACCTGCATAAATCACTGCACTGGCTGCAACGCTATGGCGTGTGGTATTGACAGGTAAGCCTAAAATCGCGCGGGCATGTAATTCGAATTCACTTTGGAATTGTGAAGCCAATGTCACCAAACCTGTGTCGTGTGGACGTGGAGAGACTTCACTGAACCAGACTTTATCGCCTTTCACAAACAGCTCTACACCAAAAATACCGCAACCACCTAAGGCAGTAGTCACTTTGTGTGCAATTCGTTTGGCTTCAGTCAAGGCAGCATCACTCATGGCTTGAGGTTGCCAGCTTTCTACATAGTCGCCTGCATCTTGACGGTGACCAATTGGGTCGCAATATGAAGTTTCAATCGCACCAGTTTCTGGATTTTTAGCACGTACGGTTAATAAGGTAATTTCAAAATCGAAGTCAATTTGTGATTCAACAATCACAGTGCCTTGATTGACGCGTCCGCCAGTCTGGGCATATTCCCAAGCTGCATCAACTTCATCAAAGCAGGTGACACGCGATTGTCCCTTGCCTGAAGATGACATCACAGGCTTCACAAAGTTTGGATAACCAATGTCATCACATGCAGCGCGGAAAGATTCGAGTGAATTGGCAAAGCGATAAGCGGATGTCGGCAAACCTAATTCTTCCGCAGCTAAACGACGTATGCCTTCACGGTTCATGGTCAAATTTACCGCTTTGGCAGATGGAATCACTGTTGCAATATTTTGCGCTTCAATTTCAAGTAAAACTGATGTCGCAATCGCCTCAATTTCAGGCACAATTAAATTAGGTTTAATTTTTTCAATCAGTTGTTTTAATTCTGTGGCATCTGCCATGTTTAAAGTATAAGCATAATGTGCGACTTGCATGGCTGGCGCATTGTCGTAGCGATCGGCGGCATGTACTTCTACGCCTAAGCGTTGCAGTGAAATTACCACCTCTTTACCGAGTTCCCCTGAACCCAATAGCAAAACCTTGAAAGCAGAAGATTGAAGGGGAGTACCAATGGTCACGCTCATGTGAATCGTCCTTGCTAAAGTGGGCTTTTAGCATAGCAGAACTGTTCCATGAGTTAAGCCCTGTTTGCAATAAAATCATGATTTTGTCATCTCGTTGTATTGCATTCAGTGCTTTATAGTAATTAGGGCTGAATCCTGAAATAGCTCATTTGGGCGATCCAACCTCTAAATTTCAGCAACATTAGAACGAAAATGGCACATAGGTATAAATTAAACCATAGGTGATGGCTGCGGTAAGCGTGGCAGGGACGATTTTCTTAAACTTAAAATACAAACCTGTCAGCACTAAAAAGCCAATCAACATCGCAAAACTTTTATTGGGTGTTTCAAGCAAAGGTGGCAAGGTTGCAACCACGAGCATAGAGCTAATTGCGGCTATACCAATGCTGCCCAAAGCGATTTTAAGCCATAAAGCACCACGTTGCTGTGAGCCTTGTTGAAACTTTTGAATCACAAAAAATGGCCCAAAACGTGAGGCGAAGTTTGCGATACCGACCATAATACCGACCAAAATAATTTCTAAACTCATGATTTTGCTCCTGTATGTTCAGGGTCGGGTTGTTTTAAAACATAGTGTTTAAATAATCCCGCCAAAATACCTGAAGAAATCCCAATAAAAATTGCAGCAGATAAGTCAATAAAATAACAAGCTACGGCAGATACTAGAATGGTGATTCCCACGACAAAGGTGTGTTTCTTTTCAAATGCTGCCAATAAGAAGCTAAGGAATAAAGCGGGCAGTAAAAAGTCGAGCGCCGCTTGCAAAAACTGTGGCATTTTAGTGACTTGATCGGCAAATAATCCGCCTAACAAAGAGCCTAATGCCCAAGACAACCAACTAAATAAACTCAGTCCAAGCATCCATGATTCAGACCATTCCTGACGGCGCTGTGACAGTTTAATCATGCCTGAGGCAAAAACTTCATCGGTCAGACCCCATGACCAAATTGCAGTTTTTTTTAGGTTTAAACGATCTTGAATCAGGTTTTGTAAGGCCGGGCCGTAAAGTAAATGTCGAATATCCAAGGCGATTACCGTTAATGCGGTCATCCAGATTGAAGTTCCACTGCCCAATAAGGCAACGACTAAAAATTGACTCGCCCCTGCATACATCGAGCAAGATAAAAATAAGGCTTCCCATGCGCTAAAGCCGAATTGAGTTGCAGAAACACCAAAAGCAAAAGAAACAGGCAGATAGGTGAAAATAATCGCCTGACTATCTTTTGCACCTTGCCAAAAACTTGCTGCGGGCGCAGTTTGAATATTGTGTACGGACACGACACACCTTGTGGGAGAAAGTTGAACGATGGGTCAAATGAAGATTGTGTATTATACTTGAATTCATTAGCATGATGCCGAATTGTTTGTATGGGCGAACCGATATGTTGAAATTGAAAACACCTGTAATCCTGCTTGCTTCAATGTTATGCAGTAGCCTGTTATTGCAAGCGTGTAGCAATGACAACAACCCGCAAAAAACAGTAGAAATTAAGCCTGCGCCAAAACTCACCAATGATGCGACTGTGTATGCGCAAGCCGCGTGGGAATTAATGAATGAAGTTGAGCCGTACGTGTATCGTAAACAGCGTAACTTAATTGAAGATAAAGTCCGCAAACCTGCCCGTAAATTAAGTACCGACTGGCGTATTAATGTCAAAATGACCGACTCTGTAACGGAAGGGAAATATGCGCTGTGTCGTAAGGCCTTGACCAGTTTGGAAATTTGGGCACGTGCGACGATTGACAGTTCAAGCAGTCTTGCACAAAAACAAGCCGATTATGAACGTGATAAAAAACAATGTGCCGATGCTTTGGCGCATCCTGAATTGGGTAATACCGACCCGAAACAAAAGGGCAATGTGGTGCAGTCTTAATTGAGGTTGTTCTGCATTAATGTGATGCGGAATCGCCCATAAAAAAACCTCGATGTAAGCATCGAGGTTTTTTTATTGAATCAATGCTTTGCTGCAAGGATTGTTCTAAAATTAAGCATTAAAACAAGTTAGACATTAAAGCGGAAGTGTAAAACGTCACCGTCTTGAACGATATAAGTTTTACCTTCCAAGCGCCATTTACCTGCTTCTTTTGCGCCTGCTTCGCCGTTGTATTGTACGAAATCATCATAAGCAATACATTCTGCGCGGATAAAGCCTTTTTCAAAGTCAGTGTGAATTACACCTGCCGCTTGTGGTGCAGTTGCACCTACTTTCACTGTCCACGCGCGGACTTCTTGTACGCCTGCAGTAAAGTAAGTTTGCAGACCTAACAGCGCATAACCTGCACGAATCACCACGTTCAGACCTGGTTCTTCCATACCAAGAGCTTCTAAGAACTCTGCACGGTCTTCATCTTCAAGCAATGAAATTTCGGCTTCAATTTGGTTGCATAAAGGAACCACAATCGCATTTTCTTCTGCAGCAAGTTGTTTAACTGCATCTAAGTGCGGGTTGTTTTCAAAGCCATCTTCTGCCACGTTGGCAATATACATGGTTGGTTTTAAGGTTAATAAACCAAAACCACGAACCAATTTGCGTTCATCATCATCTAAATTGGCTGCGCGCGCAGGCTTGCCATCATCTAGTAAAGGTTGAATTTTTTCTAAAACGGCTTTGGTCGCTACAGCTTCTTTATCGCCACCTTTGGCAGATTTTGCTAAGCGTGTAATGGCTTTGCTTACCGTTTCTAAATCGGCCAAAGCAAGTTCGGTATTAATGGTTGCAATGTCATCTAATGGGTCAATTTTACCATTTACGTGAATGACGTTTTCATCTTCAAAGCAACGAACCACATGCGCAATTGCATCGGTTTCACGAATGTTGGCAAGGAATTGGTTACCTAAACCTTCACCTTTAGATGCACCTGCAACCAAACCTGCAATATCCACAAATTCCATCGTGGTGGGTAATACACGTTGCGGATTTACGATTTCCGCCAATTTGTCCAAACGTGAATCTGGCACAGGTACAATGCCTGTATTTGGCTCAATGGTACAAAATGGGAAGTTTTCCGCTGCAATTGCAGCTTTGGTTAAAGCATTAAAAAGCGTAGATTTACCAACGTTTGGCAGGCCCACAATACCACAATTAAAACCCATGAATAACTCACAACGTGTTATTTAAAAATTAGGCACGATTTTACATGAAAGGGCAGATAAAGTCAGGTCATCGGACAGATGTTTCTCCAATCTAGCGTGCTTGATGCTGTACGTTGAATTTCTTTTCGGAATTGATTTTGAATTGCTGACTGTTTCGCCTGAATTTTGAATAAAAAGTACATTGTAATTATAAGAGGCTATGACTAAAGTATGACAAGCACAGTATTGATACTGCTTTGGATATCAAAATTTTAAATATGGAGATTTTATGCGCATCTTATACCAGTTTCCTTTGTCTCATTTTTGTGAGAAAGCTCGCTGGTTATTGGATCATAAAGAGTTAGATTATGATGCGCAAAACTTAATTCCAGGCGTGCATCGCGCTTTTGCCCAATTAAAAACAGGGCAAAATAAATTACCTATTTTACGTGATCAAGACCGCTGGATAGCAGATTCGACTCAAATTGCTTTATATCTAGATGATATTTACCCCGAACATGCCTTGTTACGCAGTGATGCCGAACAATATAAACATGCGTTGGCCATAAATACTTTGGCTGATGAATTGGGGCAGCATGTGCGTCGATGGGGGTTGGCGCATGCATTATCTGAAAGTGAAGAACCTTTGGAAATTTTAATTGGCGAAAAAGGCTATTTGCGTCAATTTTCTAAATATTCCAAGCCAATTATTAAAGCCTTGGTGTCTAAGGGCTATCAGCTCGATCAAGATAAAGTTGCAGAATCCAAACAGCGGATGGATGAATTAATTGTCATTTTAAATCAGCATTTGATTGATAATTACGGGCGTTATTTTGTGGGTGAGCGTTTAGGTTTAGCCGATATTTCAGTGTGTTCGATGCTTGCACCTATTTTGGAAATTTCTGGAACGCCGTGGGAAAAAGAACATGATGAAGTGATTTCTGAAGAATTTAAAGATTATAAAAAATATTTGCTGGATTTACCTTTAGGGCAATATGTTTCTCGTATTTATCAAACTGAGCGTAATGCACGTGTAGATTGGCGCGGTATTTAAATGTTATCGCCTCAGATAAAATACGCGCAATCTGCGCGTATTTTTTGGATACTGATGTATAAAAACCTAAAACCAAGGATTAGAACAAAGAATTTAAGTTATTCAAATCAAAAGTCTGTACCAAATTTGGCAGGGTAGCTAAATCAAATTGAGTGTCTGATGTGCCACCAGTTAAATTGCCAAATGCATCGCCTAATGCAGGGACTAAGCTTTCAATATTGATCTCTGAACTGGTTGTAGATGACGCACCTTGCAGTAAGTCGCTGATGTTAAAATCTGAACCAAAAATTAAGTTGTCAAAGTCATCACTTAAGTCATCTAAGCTGAAACCGCCAGTTGTATCTCCAGTCAGATTATTTAATAAACCACCTAGTTCAAAGTCACTTGCAAGCTGACCTTCAGGATTAAGCAACGCAAGAATTGGTTCTAGGGCAGCGATATCTAGCCCACCTAAATCACCACCGATGTTGCCACCAATTAAGCCGCTTGCCAATTGCGCAATTTCTGCAATATCAAGATCGCCATTACCTTGGATTAAGCCACCTACAAGTTCTGCAATGACCGCGATATCCATGCCGCCTAAACCTCCACCGATGTTGCCGCCAATCAAACCACTAACCAGTTGAGCAATTTGTGCAATATCAAGATCACCATTGCCTTGCATTAACCCGCCTACCAATTCAGCAATCGCTGCGATATCCATGCCGTCTAAATTGCCAGTATTGCCGCCAATTAAACCACCAACCAGTTGTGTGATCGCAGCCATATCGAGGTCACTATTGCCCGAAATCAAACCGCTGACCAATTGAGTAATTTGAGCAATGTCAAGATTACCTGTATTGCCACCGATTAACCCACTCACTAATTGGGTGAGTTTCGTAATATCTAAATCACCTGCATTGCTGCCAATCATGCCACTGAGTAAATTGGTGATGGAAGCAATATCGAAGCTACCGCCATTGGATTGTGTCAGTTTGCTAATTAAACTGGTGATATCTAAGTTGGTATTCGAGCTTGAAAATTGGCTGATTAGATTGGTTAGGCTAGAACTATCTAAGCTGCTGCCAGAGAGTAAACTTTTTAATAAAGAATCTAGGGTAGGTGTGGTCGAGGTCGAACTAGTCAGGCTGCCAAGCAAACCAGAAAAGGTATTGCTTAAAGAGCCACCACTTAAGAGTCCATCGAATAAAGAGCTGGTCTGAGTTTCTACGGTAAATACAGAGCTAATTTTATTTTCAGCAAGCTTAGAGATTTAAAAGCCATGACGATTCCTTGTATTTTTATTGGTTTTGTTGTGCTGCATTGTGCTTATTGTCGAGCGCATCTTTTTTAATACATTTCTATACACTTGTAAAAGATAGACGGTCGGGATTGTGAAAATGTATGAGTAGATTCGTTGTTTTGTTGAGTTTTTTAAATTTAAAAATTTGAAAATCAATAAATTAGAAAGCTGTTCCGTTTGTCTGTTAAGTTGTTCAAAACGATAAGCGGTGATCTGTTGAATCATAAACATTTTGCTTTAATAATGGAAAATAATTTTCGATAAAGATGCTTAGTCTGCAAAATAATTTAAGTATAATGGCAGCATGAGTTTAAATTTTATCAGATTAGATTGAGTGCTTGAAAATGGAATTAGATCGCTACGATAAGCATATTTTAGAAATTTTAAGCAATGAAGATGTCAATTTGAATGAACTTTCCGAGCGGGTTAATCTGTCGGTAAGTTCGGTGCATCGCCGTATTAAAAGTCTGATCGATCATAAAATTATTTCAGGTTTAAAGCGTGAAATTAATTATCAAAAACTGGGCTTTAGTTTGCATGTGTTGTTGCAGGTGTCTTTGAGCAAACACGATACCGATATTTTTGCCAAATTTTTGGATGAATTGGAAAGCATTCCTGAAGTGATACGTGCATTTTTGGTGACAGGACAGACTGCAGATTTTATTGTAGAGGTTGTGGCACGAGATATGGAAAATTACAGCGAAATTTTATTAAAACGGATTGGTAAAATTGAGCATGTGGCAGGTTTGCATTCTAGCTTTGTGATTAAAGAATATGATGTTTTAAACTGTCATGGTTTATTAAATAAAGTTTAATTTATTAGAATCTTAGAATTATTTTGACTGGATCTATAAAAAAACGCACGAGAACGTGCGTTTTTAGGAATTGCAGTTAGACCGATTATGCGTCTAATTGTGCTAAAACTTCATCAGAGAATTCAACGTTGGTATATACGTTTTGAACATCATCTAAATCTTCAAGCATATCAATCATTTTCATAATTTTTTTCGCTTGATCGATGTCTGTAATTTCTGCTTTGGTCGATGGACTCATAACCACTTCAGCATTGTCAGATTTCAAACCTGCTGCTGTGAGCGCATCTTGAACTGTACCAAAAGCTTCTGGCGTGGTAATAACCAAAATGCCATCTTCAGACACTTCAATATCTTCTGCGCCAGCTTCTAAAGCCACTTCCATCACTTGATCTTCTAAAGATGAATCTTCAAATGAAATTTCACCACGTTTTGTGAACAGGAATGCTACAGAACCATTGGTACCTAAGTTACCGTCAGTTTTAGAGAAACAGTGACGTACATCTGGCACGGTACGGTTTAAGTTGTCTGTCATGGTTTCTACAATAACCGCAACACCACCTACACCATAACCTTCATAGGTTACTTCTTTAAGATCGTCGTTATCGTCACCGCCTGCACCACGCTGGATGGCACGGTTAATGACGTCACGTGTCATGTTAACTGAAAGTGCTTTTTCCACAACAGCACGTAAACGAGGGTTACTTGCCGCATCTGGACCGCCGAGCTTTGCAGCAGTTGTTAATTCACGAATAAATTTGGTAAACAACTTACCACGACTAGCATCTTGTTTGGCTTTGCGATGCTTAATGTTGGCCCACTTGGAATGACCCGCCATGCGAACTATGCTCCTTACAGATTGGCAGTATGCCTATCAAAATTGCGCCCATTCTAACATAAGCCCTTTTTTTAGATAAAGGGCAGAGTTTTAGGTTTTTTTAAGTGTTACTTTGAGTTGTTTTAGGCTCAGGAATGACAATATCTAAGCCCACATGTTCTTTATATAATTGTTGGATAAGTGCCATATCGTGATCTAAATCTGTCGGATAGATTTTGCCAAAAATCCCACCTTGTTTGGTTTGTGAGTTGGCATACATTAAAACGATAGGCACATTGGCTGCTTTGGCAATATGCCAAAAACCTGTACGAATTGGCTTGCGGGCTTCACCTGTTTTTGCGCGAGTTGCTTCGGGTGCGATGACCAAATTGAAATGTTCATTTTGATCAAAAAGTTCGACCATTTGCGACACAATATCTTTGTTAGATTTACGGTCTACTGGAATACCGCCGACTTTTTCTAAAATAGGTTTAAGTGGCCCTTTAAAAAGCTCTTTTTTGATTAAAGTATGAATTTTAATATCATAAATTTGGAACAGAGCAAGCGAGAGGATTGCATCCATCATTGAGGTGTGTTCAAAACCGACGATCACTTGTTTATTTTCGAGGATGTTGGGTTCTACCTGATATTGCCATCCTGCAAGTTTGAATGCGGACTCGCCTATAAATTTTTTCAACATAGATTTAACAGCTGATGAATCTGGAAATGCATAATTTCTGCTTGTTTTATATAAGAGTCAACAGAAAATTGTTTGAAATATAGCAATCTCAAGTGATGCAGTTGATATAGCGTTATATCTTTTATTGGTTTTAACTCTAAATACTTTGTTTTTAATATTAAAAATATATGAATTCAGAGAAATTAAGTCTTAAATTGAGCAAAAATGCACTATTCAAATGATTTGTAAATCATTAGACTTTGGTCGTAATTAGCTATGATTCTATTCATCATTTCACTATTCCACGCATCATGGAAGGATACTAAAGTGGCTTATTTGACGACTTTTCTTGTGGCATTGACTGTGTTGTTATTGGTCTTGGTATGGTCAATGTTTGAGTTGTTTTTAGAAGTGCGTAAAGAGAAGCGTTTAAAGTTGCATCGGGCAATGTTTCGGAAAGTGAAGGTGTAGTTTTTATATTTCAATAATAATCAAATTCGTCTGCTGACTATCTATACAGCAATTTCTGAAAATGGCTTGTGTTTTTAAAAAATCTTCGCTAGTATTCTTTGCGCTTGAACTTGTTGAAATATAACAAATTCAATTATAGGGCCTATAGCTCAGTCGGTTAGAGCAGCGGACTCATAATCCGTTGGTCGACAGTTCAAGTCTGTCTGGGCCCACCAGTTTTTTGTAATCATATGCACAGTTTTGTAATGATTTGATATATAAACCCATGAATTATAATGATTCATGGGTTTTTTATTTCTGCTTTTTGCACAACTATGTTTGGCTATGCACAGCTTTATTTGACCCTCTTGTGTATCCAATCTTGTATCCGATACTCTTTCTGAATTACTCGGATACAAGAGATTTTGTTATGAAAAGAGCGGCTTTAGATAACATCAAACAAATCAAAGATACCCATCTTCTTAATCTTGAACCTGAGGATAAGGAGTATCGTATTTCATGTGATGCTGGGCTTTATTTTCGTGTATCACCAAAAGGAAAAAAAACTTGGCAAGTCCGCTTTAAGGATGAGGTAGGGAAGTGGAAATGGCACTGAACCGTACCGGGTTTGTCGGAGACTTTTTTATTTAAGTTAGGCCACCTGACCTAACGGGTTAATCTTATCATAGTACATTGCTTCAAACTCAAAAGGCGATACATAACCCAGTGCACTGTGTACACGCTTTTTATTGAACCAATCTACCCAGTTTAGTGTCGCAAGTTGTACATCTGCTAAACCTTGCCAATCTGCTTTTAAATATTCAATCACCTCTGTTTTGTATAAGCCATTCACCGTTTCAGCCAAAGCATTATCGTATGAATCACCGGTCGTACCGACTGATGCTCGTAAATTTGCTGCTTCTAAACGATTGGTATAACGAATGGAAAGATATTGCACACCTCTGTCGGAATGATGAATCACATTCTTTGGCATGCCTCGATCGTACAATGCTTGCTCAAGTGCATCGAGCACCATATCTGTATTCATCCGTGTCGATACTTTCCATCCAACAATTGCTCGTGAGAACACATCAATAATAAAGGCGGTATAGACCCAGCCTGAATGAGTTTGAATATACGTAAAGTCACTCACCTGAGAAGCACTGCTTCGCAAGGGTCAGGATGATCAGCATTAAAATTACGTTTCACTAAATCATCTGCTCGTTTTTGATCATCTCGGCTACGGGTGGTTTGTTTATTCTTACCACGCCAAACACCTTGTATACCTAGCTTCTGCATCAATCGAGCAACTGTACAACGTGCGATAACATAACCTTCACGTTTCAATTGTTGCCAGACCTTACGCACACCATATCGACCTAAACTTTCTTTCCAAATTCGTTGAATTTGTTCAGCATGATGCTCATCATGCAGAGCACGTTTCGCTCGATGTTCTGGATTGTCAGCGAGATCTAAAGCCCGATAATAGGTCGAAGCTGCAATCGGTAAAATTCTACAAATCGCTTCAACACCATATCGATCTTTATTGTTCTGGATAAAATCCACCATTATTTGTGTGGGCGGTCGAGCTCCGCCTGGGCGAAAAAAGCGGCTGCTTTACGTAGAATCTCATTGGCGCGTTGCAGTTCTTTATTTTCGCGTTCGAGTTGTTTGATACGTTCTTGGTCTGAAAGCTGCTGTACTTTAACTGGATTTTGTTTATCTAAATATTATTGATACCAAACACGAAGTGTTTCAGGAGTACAACCAATCTTAGGCGCAATTGCTGTGATCGCAGCCCAATTCGATGGATAATCTTTTTCGGA
>NZ_NOZT01000033.1:0-39308 GCF_002412355.1 Acinetobacter sp. YT-02 | reverse complement strand
AATAGAGCAATGGGTGGAGAGAGTATCAAACCAATTCGGAAAAGAATACATGTTTACTTTTTAATGACAGCTTACAGCCTAGCCTATTTAGACAATATAAAGATAAAGGTTCAATTTATTTAAACTCAGAAAGAAATTCGTTTATGGAGTTACTTACAACTGAACCTAAATCTTTTGACAATGAAAATAGATGCTTTGGTATTCTTACCCACATGCAACATTATTCATTCCCTACAAGGCTACTCGATATTTCAAGTAATCCATTAGCAGCCCTATATTTCGCTTGTGAAATTAAAAAAGATAATAAAGGCGATGAACTAGATATTGATGGTGAAGTAATATTATTTTCCGTTAAAAAATCTGAAATTAAATATTTTGACTCTGATTCCGTTTCTTGTTTAACCAATCTAGCAAAACTAACTGAGGAACAGAAAGATGAATTACGTGATCTTATTAACGACCACTCTAGAAAAATACCTCCTAGAGATACATTAGACACTACTGATTTTAATAATTTGACCTACGCAAGATATATTCATTTTATAAGACAAGAAAAGCCATATTTTGAACCTAAAGTTAAAATAGAAGATCTAAAAAAAGTGCTTTGTGTTAAGGGGCAGTTGACTCAAGATAGAATCATCGCCCAAGCAGGATCATTTTTACTCTTTGGTCTAGACAGTAAGTTACCTGAAGAAGGTAACGATATCTTCAACATTACCAGAGTAAAGATAAAATCTAAAAATAAAAAAGACTTACTAAATGAACTAGACCTTTTAAAGGTCAATCTTCGTACAATTTACCCAAGTTTAGAAAATACTGCTAAATACTTAAAAGAGAAATTAGAAAGAGAGGCTGATACAAAATAGTAATCCACCCGCCTCTTTATAATTAAAGAGATGGGTTTAAAAAATTTAATATTATGACTATCAAAAAAATATTCTCGATTACCAAACTCGAAGACTTAGGACGCATTTAACTTTCAAAGTCCTTTTTTATGCGTCACTAGAACCCTCATCCCCCCTTGCGCAGCAGTACTGCTCATCCAAGTGGGAGAAGGAGCTCCCATTACCGATTAAATGCCATCAAAAATTTAATATTGAATATTGGAAAGGCCTTTAAAACAAGCACTAGTGATAAATTGCACTGTGGTGCAAGCGAGAGGTAAATATTTAAATTTTAAAATGAAGTACAGATCAGAAATTATTCCTCCCTCACTTCATGCCTCTCAACATATTCTTAGCCCCTGCGTGATTATAATTGTTGGCTAAATTCTGCAAAATACGTTTCGCCTGCGCATCTGAATTTGGAAAACGACTCCGATAACTCGAAACACCCGTTAAACAACGTGCCACCAACATGCCAGATTCTGTATAAATACGTGTACCCTCTGCGCCCTGTAACTTGCCATAGTTATAAGCACGTTGCGCATTATTACAGGCATTAATCTGATTACGCCCACTGTTTAAATCACGACGTGCTGCAACATATAAACGTGTCTGTTGCTGTTGTGGTGTCTCAACCACGCGTGGTGGAGCTGTTTTTACTGGCGCAACTACAGGCTCTTTTTTCTCTTCAGGTTTTTCTTTCATTTCAGCAACTTTGGTTGCATTTGTTGTTTTTGGATTACTTTGAGCTGCTTTAGGTGCAGCCTTTGCAGGTGTAGAAACCGCGCGGTAAAAACGTCGCGCTTCATCTTCAGACATTATTTTAGTAACCAAACTCACCACTCGCGCTTCACCACGCTGTTCCAACTGTCGCTCTGCCACAGGTTCAATAGATACAATCCAACTTTCGCCCTGATTACCTACACAGCGGTATGCCCCAATCCCCTGTTTTACATCTCGATAAGTATTGAGTAATTTTTTAGACCACGCATTTTTGACTAAACTCATTGAGCTTTTATAGGCCAGCGTTAAGCGTCCATTTTGTGACTGACAATAGCTGCCCATATATTTACGTGGAATCATAGATTCAGCAGGCTGATCTTTGCGCTGTGGCCCCCAATAATAGACATATTCTTTAGCGGCACCACTGGGCTGATTTAAGTTTTTTTGAACAATCAGTTCTTGTGCAGATGCAAAATGCTTCACCGAATTTGGGCTATATTGATCGACTGTTGCACAACCAAATAATAGGCTGCCCACCCCCCCCATCAAAAGTATTTTTTTGCAGGTCACGTTTCAATTCTCAATTGTTTTTATAGGAATGAAAATATATGAATTAGCGGAAAATAACAAATCTAACACCTTGATTTTATAGTTAAATAATCATCGCTTTATTTGAATCGCGTTTGATATTTTTATAAAACAATCCAATTCATCACAGTTTTTTATGATTTTGAATACTAACACTCATATTATTTTTTATACAACTGTTCAGATCTATTTATATTTAGCAATCATGGCTCTGAACATGTGAACGCGACATCCACAACAAATCATGGATGTCGCCACCACAACTAGTGATCCAATGTCGATTCAAATGCTTTTAAACGCTTATAGATAGACAAGAGCTCAATAATGGTTGGCCAAGATGCAATCAGATACTGAAAAGATTCACGGACTTTGCCAAATACGTTGGCAATTTGCATCATCAAACCCAATGTAATAGCCCCTGCGGCAATACTTGGGAACAACACAAATAAACCATAAATATTGTCCAATTGCATGTACCAAATGCGTACCAAGTTAAAATAGGCATAGTGGAAATATAAACGGAAATAGTTCAAACGCACTTTGCTAAACAGTTCTTTTAAACTCAGCGGATCAGCACGTTCAGCGTGATCTTCACCATAAACCAATTCTTTACGATAAGCCGCCTCAACTTTTTGGTTATTAAATTCCAGACCTGGTAACTTCGCACCCACCACAATTAACACCACTGTACCAAATACTGCCCAACCCACTGCAGCCCAAACTAAGGCATACGAAATTTCCCCCACTATAGGCAGGGCTTTGACATGCACAGACAAACTAAACAGCACAGGTAAAAATGCCAACAAAGTCATTAGGGCTTCGACTAAATTTACCCCTAAAGTTTCCATGGTTCTGGCAAAGCGCATGGTATCTTCTTGAATACGCTGTGAAGCCCCTTCAATATGTCTGAGTTTTTCCCAATGTGCGGTGTAATAATTATTCATTGCCGTACGCCAACGAAAAACATAGTGACTAACAAAAAATAAATTCAAAACCATTAAGGTCACTGCCACCATGGCGATGTATAAAAAGGTCAGCACACCTGCATAGAGTTCATTGACATCTCCACCGCCACTACTGAGCATTTTTTGAATCAGGTCATAAAATGGGTTGTACCAGGCATTCACCACAACATTGACTTGTACCCCAAACCAAATATTAAACAGGATGAATGCCGATCCCCATACCGACCAGCGCTGCCATGGGTGATTTGCTTTAAGTTTCCAGAAAATGGCAAACAGCGTCGTTGCCACAAAAAACCACAGATAAAACCATAAAAATGCAGGTGACCAAAAACGGCTGACATCGATGGGTAATGTTGCTTCGGCATAGCCTTGCGGGAAGCCAATCCAACTACCCCATGCGCTACCGCCCGAGTACCATAAAGCCAGATTGATCGCGAACCAAACAAGCAATGAAATAAAAAACCACTTTGGATTTGGAAAAAATGACTTAAACATGCAGACAAAAAGCCTTTATTTTTTAAATTGGAATGTAAAACCCAGTGCCTTCACCACTTAAAAAAGCGTGAATGGATACTTTAACTTTTATACTTTATACGCTGTTTTTTCAGCAATAATTTTATTTTTATACTGAAAACTGTAAATTTCATCAATCGGCTATATTTTACTGCGCTGTTCATTTGCCATTCATCTAAGAAATTACATCAAATTTCAATTTCTTATATTTTTAAAATGTCAAATTATGAAGTATTGGGCAAATTTATTGCGATTTTTTGACCAACAATTCAAGTAAAAAATATTTAAACCCGACACAAATTTACGATTTTGTGTAGATTATTCATCAATTTACTATATAATACAGTTGATTAAAAATAACTCATTTAGGGTGCGGTATGGAATCTCCAACAGAAAACATTGCTATTGAGCTACTTGAACCTATTGTTCTACGTAAAGAAAACTGCGCACCAATTGAATTCGAGCAAGGTACAATTTTAAAAGTTTTATTGGTTAATCCTAACTCCTACTTGGTTACCGTAGACGACGAATTTAACTTTACTGTCTCTTTAGAAGATGAAAATAAGGTGTGGCGTAAACTTTAATTACTGAGTCGCCACAAACTTTAATGATTGAATGTACGCAAAGCACATTCAATCATTAGATAAAGCTTGATAAATACGCTACTGCTTTCATGGCTTATAAAAACTAAACTTTCATTACACCTATCAATCACAGCATCCTTTTAATTTTTCAGAAGTCCACTTCGGGTATGGCTCTCTGAAAATGTTGCCTAAGATTCAGTTTTCAATCCTCTGTATATCATTGTAGATTTTGCAACAATCTCATCAAAATCACCTTTATATTGGGCAAAATGAGATAAAAATTAGCTTTAAATTTTCATCTTATTTTCTCTATAAAAATCAATAAAATATACCAATTGATCAAACCAAAACAACAACAGCAATGACTTTAAATTCACTTTTACAACTAAGCAAAACCCAAATTAATCAAAAATTATGATAAGATCATGCTTCTTGTAAAACACATTTTTTTATAAAGATGAGTTGCTTAAGCAATTTTTACTGTCTTTAGTGTGTTTTATTTTTTCTATTTTTTTAATTCACATCCTATTTTGACAAGATCTACTTGATCTCTAAATTTAGGATTGTATTTGCTTATTTTTATAATGCGGATATTTAAAATCCTGAATTGTGTCACTCAAAATTGGAGAAGTAATTAAGAACTCAAAAACTAATGGAGATAGCAATGGATCGAATTGCAATTATTGGCGCTGGCCCAAGCGGCATGGCCCAATTAAGAGCGTTTCAGTCAGCAAAGGCCAAAGGTCTACAAGTTCCTGAAATTGTATGTTTCGAAAAACAAAATGATTGGGGTGGACTCTGGAACTATACTTGGCGCACAGGTATAGATGAACATGGCGAACCTGTCCACGGCAGTATGTACCGTTATTTATGGTCAAATGGTCCTAAAGAAGCGCTAGAATTTGCCGATTATACTTTTGATGAACACTTCAAAAAACCAATCGCGTCTTATCCGCCACGCGCAGTGTTGTGGGATTATATTCAAGGTCGTGC
Organism: Acinetobacter sp. YT-02; assembly: GCF_002412355.1. NCBI lineage: Bacteria > Pseudomonadati > Pseudomonadota > Gammaproteobacteria > Moraxellales > Moraxellaceae > Acinetobacter > Acinetobacter sp. YT-02. The sequence continues at coordinate 34,058 of NZ_NOZT01000033.1, read as the reverse complement.
AGAAAAAGCACAGGTGAAAGACTTAGTCCGCTTTAATACCGCCGTTCAGCATATTCATTATGATGATGCGACGCAAAAATTTACGGTTGATGTCGAAGATTACGCACAGCAACGTCATTATTCAGAACAGTTTGATTATGTTGTGGTGGCCTCTGGGCACTTTTCTACCCCGCGTGTCCCTGTTTATGAAGGCTTTGATCAATTCCATGGTCGTATTTTACACGCGCATGATTTCCGTGATGCACTGGAATTTAAAGGTAAATCAGTGCTGTTGGTGGGCAGCAGCTACTCTGCCGAAGACATTGGTTCGCAATGTTATAAATACGGCGCCAAACAAATTTACAGTTGCTATCGCAGTAAAGCCATGGGCTTTAAGTGGCCCAAAAACTGGTCTGAAAAACCACAATTACTGCGTGTAGATGAAAATACTGCTTATTTTGGTGATGGAACATCGGCCAAAATTGATGCCATTATTTTATGTACGGGCTATTTACACCACTTCCCGTTTATTGAAGATGGCTTGCGCCTCAGAACGCATAACTGCCTTTATCCACTAGGTTTATATCAAGGTGTGGTTTGGGAAAAGAATCCTCGTTTGTTCTATTTAGGCATGCAAGATCAATGGTACACCTTCAATATGTTCGATGCGCAGGCATGGTTTGTCCGTGATGTGATTTTAGGCAAAATTGCATTGCCAAGTACAGATGAAATGCAAAGCCATACCCAAACCTTGCATGAAAAAGAACAACGCTTAATCAGCGATGAACAATCTGCACGTTTCCAAGGGGATTACATCAAACGCCTGATTGCGCAGACCGACTATCCATCTTTCAATATTGATGCAGTACACGATATTTTCATGCAATGGAAAAAGCATAAAAAAGAAAATATTATGGGCTTTAGAGATAAAGTTTATCGCTCAGTGATGACAGGAAAAATGGCTAAACCGCATCACACACCATGGCTTTATGCACTAGATGATTCTCTGGAAAGTTATCTAGAAGATGAAGCTCAACGTGAGGCGATGTAAGGCGTGATCTCAAAGATTAAAGCAGGCCTGCCGTAACGGAAAAACAACTACAAGCCTCATAAACATTGCTGATGAGGCTTGTGGTTTAAAGATTCATTTCAACTTATCATTGTTTAGAAATAGCGCTAATTATAAATCTGACTTGGCGCGTTTTAAGGCTTGTTGCCAACGCGATAAATGTTCAGCCCGCTCTGCCTCATTCATTTGAGGTTCAAATACCCGATCTAACTGCCAAGATGCTGAAATTTCAGATAAGTCAGAAAATACACCCGCCTTTAAACCTGCCATAGCTGCTGCTCCCCAAGCGGTTGATTCCAACATTTTAGGACGTAACACAGGCACATTTAAAATATCGGCTTGGAATTGCATCAACATATCATTTTGACTAGCACCACCATCGACTCGAAGCTCTTTCAGTGGATGATCTAAATCGGATTGCATCGCAGTGAGTACATCCGACACCTGAAATGCAATGGATTCCAAGGCAGCACGGGCAATATGTGCCTTGTTGGTGCCACGTGACATTCCACATAAAAGCGCTCGCGCTTCACTGTCCCAATGTGGCGCACCAAGCCCTGTAAATGCAGGAACTAGCACTACACCATCGCTAGAAGTTACACTATTGGCAAGTTGTTCCACATCGCTGCTTTTTTGGATAATACCCAAACCATCGCGCAGCCATTGCACCACTGCGCCTGCCATAAAAACACTGCCTTCAAGGGCAAAATGGGTTTGATTTTGACATTGCCACGCCAAAGTGGTAAGTAACTTATTTTGGCTAAATTGCACCTGATTGCCTGTATTAAACAACATAAAACAGCCTGTACCATAGGTGTTTTTTGCTGTTCCAACTTCAAAGCACGATTGCCCAAACAACGCCGCCTGCTGATCGCCTAAAATACCTGTAATTGGGATATTCGCGCCCAATAAACCCGTTGCGGTATCTGCAATATAGCTGTCGGATGCAATAATTTTGGGTAAGACCGATGCGGGAATTTGAAATAATTCCAGTAATTCTTCATCCCAATTTTGGCGATGTAAATTCATCAACATCGTTCTTGAAGCATTACTCGCTTCAATGACATGCTCTGCGCCTTGGGTCAAATTCCAAATTAACCAACTGTCGATGGTGCCAAAAGCCACGTGCCCCTGTTGTGCCAATGCTTTTAACCCATCGACATGCTCAAGCAACCACACCAGTTTGCCTGCACTAAAATACGGATCGATACGCAGACCTGTTTTTTCCTGAATCAATTGCATCTGGTTATTTTGAATCAACTGATGACACCAATCAGCCGCACGACGATCTTGCCAAATTATGGCAGGTGCCAGTGGTTTGCCTGTGCGTTTATCCCACACTACAGTCGTTTCACGTTGATTGGTCACGCCAATCGCGTGAATGTCTTTAGCCAAAATACCTGCAGTCGCCAGAGCCTGTTGCACCACAGCAATTTGATTTGACCAGATTTCTTGGGCATCTTGTTCCACCCAACCTGAATGTGGGGTCTGAATATGGGTTTCTCGTTGTGCCGTTGCCTGAACTTGTCCGTGTTCATTGAAGATGATGGCGCGACTAGAAGTTGTGCCTTGGTCGAGTGCTAGTAAATAACTCATATTTTTTATTGTGTTTGACTTGAAAAATAAAATATTAGCGCAATTATGTAACTAAGCGCATCGAAATGTGTAATTGTGCAGAAAATACATCGTAATTTTTGCCAGCTATGCTATGATTGCGCTGTGATATGGGGGTGTTATTGGCTTCGACGCTGATGATGAAGCTCATAGATGCATGCCGAGAGCGCATTTTCTCTCGTAAATCAAATTTGCATTAAAATAGTCGCAAACGACGAATCTTACGCTCTAGCTGCCTAAGGGCCGCTTGTCCGCTTCACTGAATACTTGTGGTCAGTGAACCCGACTGAAGCGCACGCACACAAGTCCGTATAGAGTTGAGCCTCGGGACTTTATACCAAACTTAGAGGATCGCACTTTGAACCCTGTTCGTCGGGTCTTAGAGTGTTAAAACAATAGACGATATCTAAGCATGTAGTATTCTCGAGTGTAGTGTTGGCGGACGCGGGTTCAACTCCCGCCACCTCCACCAAATTCTTAAATTCATATGAAGTTACATAACTAAATATGACTAAAAAAGCCTTAAACATCAGTGTTTAAGGCTTTTTCTATGGGTTTTGCGTCCAATGCTATCCAGAACAAATTGACCCAAATTTGAATAAATTGGGTCAAAATTGCGTCAATTTGACCCACAACTTTTAGATCTATAATGACCTGAAGCGAAGTACATCTCTCAAACAACCCTTGTCATAAATTTGTAATGTTTGTTGCTTATAAATTCTTAGAAATTTCAACTTTATATTTTAAGGTTCAGGAATGTCAGCAAACATCAGCTTAAAGTATCTAAATTCATTGATCAGTGATGCTCAGACTAAAGGCAATAAAATTGAGAAAATATTATTGGGCTATAAGGCTTATTATTTTTTCATGTCAGATAGTGATTTCCATAAGGCAGTGACTAGCTCTGCACTCTCGCCAAGCAAACGTAAATATAAAGACCATAAAATTAAAGTGACCCAAGACGACTATCAAATTGAGGTAAAACTTCACGAAAAATGATCAGGATTGCTCACTTTTGCACAATACAGGTTCAAATTCACTTTTAGTGGTTTGAGCCTTTTTATTGGGTGGTTTATTCATCTCCAAACATTTTTCGCTTTCACTCCCCAAACCGAATAACTCCCCCGCACAACAACAAAATAGATTATATTATCCTTAATTGATAAAAAATTATGCGGAGTACACATGCAGGTATTTCCCTTAGGAAAGCGAACTATTTCCGTGATTGTGGTCATTGTAGCTCTGGTTTTATTGTTAATTTACGTGGTCTTACGCACAGGCCCATTTGCCCCTGTCAACGTCACCCTCACGCAAGTCAAATATCAATCCATTCAACCTAGCCTGTTTGGCGTAGCAACCGTTGAAGCGCGTTATAATTATAAAATTGGCCCAACTGCAGCAGGTCGCTTAAAAAACTTAAAAGTAGATATTGGCCATAACGTACAAGCAGAACAACTGTTAGGCGAAATGGATCCTGTCGATCTAGAAGATCGTTTATTGGCTCAACGTGCGATAATCCAAAAAATTACCGCTCAGCAACAAGACACTCAAATCCGTCAAAATTTTGCGCAGCAACAAGTCAAGCGTTATCAACAACTGGCTAAAATCAATGCCACCAGCCAAGAATCTTTAGCCATTAAACAACAAGAGCTCGATTTGGCAACGGCGGCACTCAGCGCGATGCAACAAGAACTCAATAAAGCACGCGCAGACTTAAACACCTTACAAGCACAGCGCGATAATTTAAATTTAGTGGCCACAGCCGCAGGTGTCGTCACTGCACGTTATGCAGAACCGGGTTCAACAGTCGTGGCAGGTCAAACAGTACTAGAAATTGTCGATCCTAACTCCATTTGGATGAATGCCCGTTTCGATCAATCCAGTGCGATTGGTTTAGCTGCTGACTTACCAGCTCAAATTCATTTACGTTCACGGCAAAATAATGCTTTGGCAGGTCATGTGTTATGGGTAGAACCTCGTGCCGATGCCATTACCGAAGAAATTTTAGCTAAAGTGGTTTTTAATCAACCTCCAACGCCTCTTCCGCCTTTGGGTGAGTTAGCAGAAGTCACCATCAGCCTCGCACCATTGGCACGCAGCTTAACCATTCCCAATGCGGCAGTTCACCGTATCAATAACCAAGTAGGCGTGTGGAAAGTTGTGGCCGAAAAGCCGCAATTTGTTGAAGTTCAATTAGGACGTTCAAATTTAGCGGGCGATGTGCAAGTGCTCGCAGGCTTATCCGAAAATGATCAAGTGGTGCTGTATAGTGAAAAACCCCTACATGCCAAAAACCGTTTACGGGTTGTCAAGCAACTTGCAGGAGCAGCTAAATGATTAGTCTGGCAGGTCGTGATATTTTCCATTCATGGGGTAAATTTGTATTTACTGGCTTTGGACTCGGCTTGCTGATTGGTGTGACCTTAATTATGGCTGGCGTGTATCGCGGCATGGTAGATGATGCCAAAGCCCTGCTGAATAACAGTGGTGCTGACCTATGGGTAGTGCAGCAAGATACACTTGGCCCTTATGCAGAACCTTCAAGTGTGCGTGATGATTTATATCGCAGCGTGATGAATATGCCCGGGGTGGCGCATGCTTCAAATATTACTTATTTAACCATGCAAGTGCATCATCAAGATAAAGATATTCGCTCGATGGTGGTCGGGATTCAAACAGGTGAACATGCGTGGAATAACTTGGGGTGGCCGCCACATTTATTGGCAGGACGTCAATTGACCCGCGGGCACTATGAAGCCGTAGCCGACATGAGTACGGGATTAAAGTTGGGTGATCGTATTAAAATCCGTCGTAACACCTTTACCGTGGTGGGTTTAACCCGACGCATGGTGTCTTCGGGTGGTGACCCGATGATTTTTATTCCGCTGAAAGATGCACAACAGGCGCAATTCCAAAAGGACAATGCTGCCATTTTACAAGACCGTAGACGAATTGCAGTAAACCCAATTTATAACCGCCCTGCTTATCCTGACTTGCTTGAAAGCGTACTCAATGCACAAAGTAGCAACCGTTATGTGAATGCTATTTTAGTCCGTTTAAATGCAGGTGCTTCAGCTGAAGAAACAGCAGCACATATTCAGCGTTGGCAACAACTAACAGTCTATACCCGCCCGCAGATGGAACACATTTTAATCAGCAAAATGATTGCCACATCCGCCAAACAAATTGCCATGTTTTTGGTGATTTTGGCCTTGGTCAGCGCCGCGATTGTGGCATTTATTATTTATACCCTGACTATGGACAAAATTCGTGAAATTGCGGTCTTAAAATTAATTGGCACACGCAATCGCACAATCGCTTGGATGATCTTGCAACAAGCACTCGCGCTTGGATTAATTGGGTTTGCTGTTGGTAAAATCAGTTCAACCTTTGCCGCACCATATTTCCCGAAATATATCTTATTGGTTCCGCAAGATTCTATTTTTGGATTTATTGCGGTGATGCTGATTTGCATGTTAGCCAGTTTGGTTGCAATTCGGATGGCACTGCGCATTGACCCTGCCGAAGCAATTGGGGGATAACATGACACACGGCATTTTAATTGAAGGTTTAAAAAAGCGTTTTGGACAAGGTGACAATGCCTTTTATGCCTTAAAAGATGTCAAAATGCAGGTTGCACCCGGTGAAGTGGTTGGGCTGATTGGCCCCTCAGGTTCGGGTAAAAGCACCTTGCTCAAATGTTTAGGTGCCGTGATTGATCCTACCGAAGGACGCATGACTTTGGGCGATGAGGTGATTTTTGATCAACGTTGGTTAGTCAAAGACTTAAGTGCCTTACGCCGCGATAAAATTGGTTTTATGTTCCAAACCCCGTACTTAATTCCTTTTTTAAATGTTTTGGATAATGTAGCGCTGCTGCCGATGTTAGCAGGCGTAGCCAATGACATTGCCCGCGCCCGCGCATTGGAAATTTTAACGGCGCTCGATGTGCAGCATCGGGTACATGCCATGCCTGGGCAATTGTCTGGTGGTGAACAACAGCGTGTCGCCATTGCACGTGGTTTGATTAATCAACCGCCTGTGATTTTAGCCGATGAACCCACTGCACCATTGGATAGTGTACGCGCGATGACCGTGATTCGCTTATTACACGAAATGGCAGAAAAATTTCAAACTGCAATTATTGTAGTCACACATGACGATAAAATCATCCCTACCTTTAAACGCTTGTACCACATTCGAGATGGTGTGACTTATGAAGAACAAGGCGAAGGACGTCCTTTTAAGTAGGCTCTAAAGTTTTCAGCGCTGGAAACTGATGTTTTAGCTCAATATCAAAAGCAATAAAATATCTGCATTTCAAGTTACATGCGACACAATGCCAAAAAACGGTTGATGTGGTATTCTGATAGCATCAGAAATGCAAAAATATAATACTTACTAGCTTCATACTGTTCTTGGAATTTAATCAAAATACGCATATATTGATTAAATAGAGCAATTTATTCTTAATCCAAGAATTGACGCGCTAACCATGAAACTTAATCACCTAGAGGTTTTAGATATGTCAACTAGAAACCGAACCAATGAAAGTGAAATCGCTACAGCTGCAGCTGACGTTTTGCGTGAACGCTTCATTGCAGTAGCTCACAGTGATCGAGTACTTTATGTGGAAAATGATGCCTTAGTCAGCAAAACCCCGAATGGCAAACCAGTTTTAATCAAACAGTTATCTGGTCGGAACCCTGATCTAGCCCGCCAGTTTAATGGTCGCAGAACCTTTAAAATTAGAAAACGTAACATAGAGGCTACTGCAGAATAATTTATGTTGCCAAAAACACCTCGAATCAGAATGTTTGCGGGTCCAAATGGATCGGGCAAAAGTACGATGATTAATGGTTTAGATAGCCGTTTATCTAAATTGTTTTTGAATGCTGACAACCTTGAGCGCGATCTTAAAGCCACACCCATTCTTGATCTAAGTCAATTTGATATACGCATTAATGCAAACATATTGGTTGATTATCTTACTCAAGCAAGTCGACCACTAAAAAATGCAGATGGTACTCTAAGCAAAAGTCCTCTCCTCTCAGTAGATCCTGTGATTGATGGAAGCTTAATCGACTTAAGCGGGAACACGATTGATTCCTACCTCGCAGCCCGAATTCTTGATGTCATCCGTAAAGAGTTACTTACGCTTAAGGTTGGATTTACATTTGAAACCGTAATGTCTCATGAGAGTAAAATCGAGTTTTTGCGAGATGCTAAAACGCAAGGCTATCGTACCTATTTATACTTTGTGACGACTGAGGACCCTGATATTAATGTGGACCGAGTTAAACAACGTGTGAAAAATGGTGGTCATCCAGTCGAAGAAATTAAAATCCGTGAACGCTATTTCCGCACTATGCACATGTTGATTGATGCGATTGAAGTATCTGACCGAGCGTATTTATTTGATAACTCAAGTAATGCGACCAAGAATATGGCTTCTTATATCTGTGAAGTGACTAACGGAGATACATTGATCATTAATCCAGATTTTAAAGGAGAGTTTCCGATCTGGTTTGAAAAATATGTACTTGTTCATTTGGTTGATGAAGAATAAAAAAACCGCGCTTGAATCATTCAAACGCGGTTTTTTAAATATTCACAGGTCAGTAAACTGAACCCATCGGCATCTTACTCAGCCAACATTTTACTCAGTATTCATAGCCATTGTTGATTGACCATTGCTGCAATTTGCCATAATAGATTTCATCGTTGAACAGTAGGTCTGCTTTAGAGGCAGCATTACTTTCTTCAGTTGGGCAGAAACCATCATCACAATCGGCATCGACAACCCAGCAACCACGAACGAACAATACTTTATTGCCTTCTTGCTCCAGTTGTTTCTGAACGCGATCAATCGCTTCATGTAAGTCATCTGCGCCTAAATATGCGGTCAAATACGCATAAGAGCCTGTTTCATCGGATGCTTTGCGGAACTCGACACCCACACAAAATAAATGTTTTTTCATTCTTGGCTCCTTGTCATCTTATACAACTAAGCTAATCTTTAATTTGGTCTAGGTCTAGTGCTTTTTCTTACACTTAACAATACGTTACCTATTCACAATACTGCAGTTCAAAGTAAAAACATAGTATCCAAATATTAGACTTAAGCCATAATCGCTGTATAAATGAGGTAGAACGCAACACCAATGACTGTTGTAGCAAATACCTTTTGTACAGTATTGCTATTCATGCGATGTACCAAAGTACGTCCAAGTAACATCCCGACAATACATGCCAGAACAAAGGGGATGGTGACTGCCATTGGGTACTGAAAGCCATCTAAAACGTGTGCTGAAATACTCACGCCACCAATCAGGAAAATAATCATCAAAGAGGTTGCGACGATACTGCGCATATCCAAATCGGTAAATTTACGCAATAACGGCACAATAATAAAACCACCGCCCACCCCCAACAAACCCGTCAATAAGCCTGCAATTACACCCACACCACCAAGCAAAGACGCCGTTTTAACATTCCAAATTAAGCGTCCTGTGTTTTGGTTTACCTTACACGGTGGATTAGTTTGGTCGTTGACCTTATTAAAGAAAATACGATACGCCACAATAAACATGACCAGACTGAACGCCAGTGTTAACCACATGGGCGGCACAATACCTGCCAAATGCACCCCATAACGCGCAGATGGAATACTGATTAGGGCAATCCACAATGCAGCACGATAACGTACAATACGTTTGAACAAGCCTTCAACTGTGCCAACCAAAGCCGCCAAAGTGACTGCCAATAAACCGACAGGTGCAGCCTGCGCCACAGTCCAGCCCTGACTTGCCATAAGTGCAGGAGCGGCAAGAATACCGCCCCCTGCCCCAGTTAAACCCAGCAAAGTACCAATCGCCAAGCCTTCTAGGATTAACATCCACATGCGTATTTTCCCCTATTCCATCACTGTGTTGTGCTGTGCAAGCATTACTTGCCGCAAACTTTATTGGCAGGCAAAGCCACATCAATATGTTTTGGATAAGGCAGTTTTAAATTCTGCATGAGGGTAATAAATTCCGCTTTGGTGCGCCCTTGTCCTAAACGCGAGTTATTGCGTTTTTCCTGCCCAACGGTAGAAGACACACGCCCTTTGTAGTCATGCCCTGGGTACACCAAAGTGTCATCAGGTAAGCTAAAAATTTGTAGATGAATGCTGTCATATAAAGTCGCTGGGTTGCCTTCCTGAAAGTCAGTACGACCACAACCATCAATTAACAACGCATCGCCAGTGAATACCATGCCATTGACCACATAGCTGGTACAGGCGTTGGTATGACCCGGGGTATAACGTGCTTCAATCAACAATTCACCCACACGAATGGCGCTGCCATCGGTAATGAAAATATCGCCACACACCACACCTGAATTACGATGTAATACAGTTTTACAACCAAAACGTGTTCTGAGTTCGTTGGCAGCAGTAATATGGTCAGCGTGTACGTGCGTATCTAAGCTATACACCAATTGCAAATCATGCTGTTCTAGAAAAGCAGCATATTGCTCAACCTCTGAAATTACAGGGTCAATCAGCACCGCTTCACGGGTTTGTTCAGATGCCAATAAGTAAGTATAGGTCGAGCTGTCAGCTTCAAAAAATTGATGAAAGATCATGAGATAGATACTGAGTTTTATATTTTGTTATTCTTAATTTTGCAAATATAGTGCCAACTTAATCTCTTTTAAATATATTAATAAAATACAATATATTAAGAGATATTGTTTAATTTAGATCATCCTCCATGTTTCACATCTGTTGCATTTTGTGTTTCAATTGAATCAATAATGAAACAAAAGATGAAACATCATGAATGCGATACATGACTTTGAACAACAAGCCAGTCTTGAAAGCTTTTTGTTTCATTTACAACAACTTTGTCCAGACAGTTTGCTCTATGTTTATGACGACATTGCTCAAACATGGATTTATGAATATGCACAAGATGCTTCTGTTTCTGCAGCTACGGGTAAAACATTAAAAAACCAATTATTGAAATTAAAACTACAATCACAATCAGCATCACAACCACAGACAGGTCTGCTGCAACTCCCGAATAGTGCTAAGGCATGGCACTACCACAGCTTAAATATTCGTGTCCATACAGCCGATTTCACAGGATGTTTATTCTTTCTGCAGCCTAGCGTTGCAACAGTGTCATCACAAACACTCACCCCATCTGCCCAAGCACAAAATAGTTTGGCGGAGTTTTTCCATAGTGATTCGCCACAAATGCAGCATATGTATTCCATTATTGAACGGGTAGCGATTACTGAGTTTCCTGTTTTGGTGCGTGGTGAATCTGGTAGTGGTAAAGAGTTGGTGGCGCAAGCAGTACATGCACGCAGCCAACGGCATGCACAAGTCTTTATTGCGATTAACTGCGCGGCTTTAAATGCCAATATTTTAGAAAGTGAATTGTTTGGGCATGTGAAAGGTGCATTTACAGGGGCAATTCGTGAGCATAAAGGTGTGTTTGAACGTGCTGCAGGTGGTACTTTATTTTTAGATGAAATTGCAGAAATTCCACTGGAACTGCAAGCCAAATTATTGCGAGTATTAGAAACGGGCGAATTCACCCCTTTGGGCGGTGAAAAAGCGATTAAATCGAATGTCAGAATTATTACCGCAACCCATCGCGCTTTACGTGAAGAAGCGCGTTTAGGCAGATTTCGCCAAGATTTACTTTATCGTTTACGAGTGATTCCAATTTTTGTGCCACCACTACGTGAACGTAAACAAGATATCCCTAAAATTGCAGCATTTATTTTGCAACAACAAGCCCAGTTTCAGGTCACGCCACATTTGACCGAGCAAGCACTGAAGGTATTAATCAATTACGACTGGCCGGGCAACGTGCGTGAATTAAAGAATACCTTGCTGTATGCATTGACCATGTCAGCAGGTAAAACGGAAATTGATCAACACGATTTACCCGATGAAATTGTGCATGCTAGTTTGAAACTCGCCACAGCTACCCCAACGCCACAACCTATTGAGCTGCCCATCAAAACCAACAATAAAGTAGATAAAGACACACTGCAGGATTTACTGGAAAAATATCAGGGGCAAACTGAATTGGTGGCACAAGCCTTGGGCATTAGCCGAACCACCTTATGGCGTTATCGAAAAAAATATCATTTATGAGGCGGAAGTTTGCTGAATAAAGGACGCTTTGCTTTGATCTGCATATTCATAAATGGTGTCTAAATCTTTTTGAATGGCAGCTGCGACTCGGCTAGGCATCAACTGATTAAGTTTTACAAAGACTTTTTCAGGATAACCGACCTGATAGGATTGACGGTCTGTTTGTAAAAATTGATACAGTTCTTGTGCCACAAATTCAGGTGAATCCACTTTTGTACCCATTTTGATATTCATTTCAATCACATCGGGATTGTTCATACTGGTATTGGTCGCGCGTGGGGAGAAATATCTAAAACGAATGGCAGTCTGACAATACTCTCGCGCCAACGCTTCAGTTGCACCACGCAAGGCAAACTTACTGGCGCAATAACTCACATAGCCAGGATAGCCGATGCTGCCAAAAGTCGAGCCAATATTGATGATCTGACTCGGCTGACTGTCCGACATATATGGAATCACATCCTGAATCAGTTGCAGCGGATAAGCCACATTGACCAACATCATTTGCTCAATGGTATCCTGTGATTGCTGCGCAAACAGACGAAAATCATTCATGCCTGCATTGTTAATATAGTAATGAATCGGCTGTTTTAATGCGGCAAGTGCCTGAATAAAATCATGACGACTGCTGGCATCAATTAAATCACAACGCAGACTGTGTAATTGCAACTGAGGATACTGCTGCGCCAGACTTTGCTCTAGTTGTTGCAAGGTGTCTTGCTTACGCCCAACCAAAATTAAGTTTAAGCCTTTTTCAGCAAAATGATGCGCAATCGCATGACCAATCCCGCCTGTTGCCCCGAAAATCACCGCAGTTAAATTTGACATAAAAGATACTCTCAATTTTAAGATATTCGATACAACTCAATTATAAAAATGCAGGATTCAGTCCCAAGCCCATACAAATATAGAGTTTACGATCTTCTAATGGCACCAATATTTCACGTCTGCCATGCATAAAGCGCTTGTTATCAATGAGCACCACATCACCATCTTGCCAGTCAATTTCTGAGGTTTCACGCTCGCATCGCTCTGCCAATTCTTCCAATAATTCTGCTTGGATTTCGCTGCCATCGGCAAAGTAAAAACGCGGCTTTTCGTAATTATAAGAAGGCCCCAACAAGGTGTTGGCAAAGGCAGGCACAGCTTTTAAATTGTCATGGCGAATCATCGGCATGCTTAAATCGTACTGTACGCCTTCATCATGCGCAGGGCGAATCCGTTGTCTAGGAATCATCTCAATAAAATGAGCGAGTTCCTGCTGCCCGACCTGTACGGCATCGGCAATATTGAGTGCTGTCGCCACATACTTTTGCCACATCGCTTTGGGTAAGTAACGGCTGATGGTCATCTGTTCAGCAAATTTCTGCTTCAGTGTGTCAGGCAGTTTTTGCCATACCTCATGTCCATCACATAAAGTAGTCTGCGAACCACGCGAAGCACTTTTTTCACTAAAAAAAGCAATAATATCAGGCGGCATTGGGGTTGAACCATTTTCTATATGCAGTCCCATTGCCTGCGTACCTGCATCTACTTTTTGCGATTGTCGGGTCACATTTTCACGTGCAGGGTCATAGGTCAGCTTTTGGCAAATATTGCTCATCAGCCCACTAAACGCATTCACATCATAATGTTCATTTCTAAGTAAAACCCAACCGTGCTCCACCAAACGATCTTTAATTTGTTGTGGGGAATGTTTGAATTGCTGTTGTGCAATATTCATGTGATTTCTCTCTATCTCTATTGATGACTGACAGGTTGATGTCTATCTGTGAAACATCTCCAAGATCAGCCATTAAATACGTTGTAGGATGTGCCAAAGCTGTCTGATACTGTTGCTGAATGACTGCTCTACGCAATTTTCCGTTATCGGTTAACATCTGATTATTTAAAGAAAAAGGTTGTTCAGCACGGCACCAGTGTTTAATTTGGGCATAATCAGGCATACGGGTATTGGCACGATAAATCGCGGCTGCCAATTGCGCATCTGAACGATGTTCCTCGGCATAAATCACTGCAGATAATGACGGCTGCGCTTCACCAAACACGGCAATCTGTTGAATTTCAAGCTCACTCAAACTGTTCGATTCAACCCATTCTGGTGAAATATTGCGCCCAAAACTGCTGACAATAATTTGCTTGATACGCCCCGTGATATATAAATAGCCATCTTCATCAAAATAACCTGCATCGCCTGTGTGAATATCGGCTGATACCGCATCCTGCTCACGCCCAAGTTCATGCATATATCCCAACATGGCATTGCCCTTGACCACCACTTCTTGATTGGCAGCAATTTCGACTTGAACATGCGGTAATACGCGGCCAACACTGCCAATTCTGCGAGCTTCAGGCAGGTTTAAACTCACGACCGATGCACATTCAGACAGACCATAACCTTCATAAACAGGTAAATTGAATTGCTGACACTGCTTGAGTAAATCTGCAGACACCTTGCCACCACCCACGGCAATAAACTTCAAAGTGCGCAAGCCCAAATCGCCGTTTTGATGGATATATTCCACAATCGCTTTGAGCATTTGCGGCAATAAAATCACGCTTTCAATGCGATATTGCTGCACGGCATCGACAAAGCGTGAAACATCAAACTCATGGTTGGACAGCAAACCGAACTGGCTGACTTCACCCACCACCACTGCACGTCCCATGTGAAAAGGCACATACACGCCTGCGATATTTTCAAGCAATGTTGCAAATGGAATTAGACACAAATGCCGCCCAAGCTGGCTACTTTGTAATGCCTGACTTAAAGAGTGTGTAATTGAATTGATGGTGGCTTCTGCCAAACACACACTTTTGGGTGTACCTGTACTGCCCGAGGTATAAGTAATTTTTGTAGGCTGCTCAGCAGAATTTGGGGATAAATGCGGTTGTGCTGTTTCAACGCTTAGACGAAACAACTGCCCTTGATATAAATCTGATGGTGGCAAAACCTGTGCCTGAACTGCATCAATCATCTCCAACAAAGCTTCTGGAATAGCAGTATTTCCAATAGCCGAGTTAACATTGGACGGAGTATCGCTTTGTGCAGTATCCGTCAAAATACACAGCAACTCCGCTTGGCTGTCTTGCAGTAAATGTTGCACTTGTGCAGCAGTAAAAAATAAAGGCACAGGAATGACTGTCATTGCAGCTTTACGTGCGGCTAAATCGACCACAATCCAATCGGCCTGATTCACACCCCACAACGCCAAACGCTGTACTTGATAAGTTGCCAATTCTGCACTGAGCAACTCAACCCGTTGCTGTAATGTGGCATAACTCAGTGTGGTTTGTGCCGTCACAATTGCTTCACGCTCAGGGTCTGTTTGGGCATAGTGATTCAGGTTTTCAAATAACTCATTCATCTTTCAATTTCCGCCTTTCTGCATGACCTTAGGCATAAAAACAATATTGCTGTTGCGTGACCGCCAACGCTGCTGCAACGTCAATCGCCAGTACATAAGGCTTCTGTTGGTAATAACTGCCCCATTGATGCTGTGCATCGCCCAAGGCTTCGGGGTTGGCTTTTTCTAGTACCTGAAAATGCAAACCCATTTGCTGTAACACATAGCGCACTGCTGCTGTTCCTGTGCAAACTGCCCACGACACATTGTTCTGCGATAAGTGAAAGACCAAAAAAGCCACCATCAATTTGGCTTTGCTCATGTCTTGCGCTGCCAAGTTGCCAATTTCAACAATCTGCGCGCGCGTTACAGGCACTTGGCTCAATTGGGTTAAAATGGTTTCAATGGGTGCACCTAAATACTGTTCCAAAAAGGCTTGGTTTGCGCCCAATGGTTGCATGCCAATCACCACTTGCATGTCGTGGTTTACATAGCCTGCAAACAAGGTATCTAAAAAAGTATTTATGGATGCCTGATGGACTTTTTGGTATTTATCTCGAATAAAATGCTCTAATGCCAAGCGTTGTTTGCTAGCATCTTGGGTCACAGTTGTCACATTTAAATGTTGTGCTGTTGTGTGTGCTTGAATCACCGAGGCATAGCTGTGTAATACATCTAAATGTGGCTGTTCTAGGTTCAACTGTTTTGGGTTCGTTTGTGGTTTATACGGCTGCGCTACAGATGCATACCCGTTGAATTGTTTTTTATTTTTTTGCTGATGAAAATTCGCATCCAGAAAATGCGTTTGACTGGATGATTGAGCATCAAAATTAAATTTGATCATGTGCATCACATTGGATAGAAAATAACTCAATGCTCAAGATAGAAATCTAAACTTAAAGAAAACTTAAGTCGCTACAAACTGTCACAATTCAAAAAACTCTTCATGCACACAAAAAAAGGAGATGATCACTCAACTCCTTATATGTTTAAAACAATAAACTAATCAAAAATAAACAGTCATCCAATTATGCAAAACACAATTGTTCGCGCCCTACCTTAGATTTTAATAGGCATAAGACGCAATTGCCGTTGCAATTGGTTTATCTTCATCATTGACCATCGTCATACGCATGGTGCAGCCTTTACGCCCTAAACGCAAAGTTTCCGCACGGGCAATAAAATACTTGCCGCGTCCCGGTGCTAAATAATCCACTCGCATATCTACGGTAGCCAAACGAGTGACTTTTTTAATGGTATCGGGCAAATCGTCAGGTTCTGTCCGTTTATATAACTCCCCCATTGCCACAATACCGCCCACACTGTCCAAAATGGTTGCAGCAACACCACCATGTAAAATTTGGAAAGCCACGTTGCCCACCATATACGGTTGCATCTCAATATAAGCTTCAATTTGACCATCTACCACACGCATGCTCATGCCATTGTGTTGAAAAAATGGCGATCCATTAAATGCATTGACCAATTGTCTTAGCACGACATCAATATCGACTTTCGCGCCTAAATGTATATTCCCAGTCCAATTTTTCTCTGCATTACTCATAACGTGCCCAAAAGTCCAAACAACTCAATTTACCAACAATAAAAACAGCCAATGTATGCCCAAATGAAATTTAAGGGGCTACAATAGTCGTCTAGTTTAATACTGATCAGTGAGATTTTTATGACCTATACGTTCAATCGCCCTGCATTTCCTGCCACTCGTATGCGTCGTATCCGTAAAAATGATCAATTACGCGCCATGGTTCGCGAAACTCACTTAACCACAGATCACTTGATTTATCCTGTATTTGTTTTACCGGGACAAAATCAAACCCAAGATATTCCAAGCATGCCGAATATTCAGCGTTTATCGGCAGACTTATTACTCAAAAAAGCCGAGCGTTTAATGCAGCTGGGTGTGTCTAAACTGGCATTATTTCCAGTCACGCCACAAGAAGATAAAAGCCTGACCGCAGAAGCAGCATGGCGTGAAGATGGCTTGGTGCAAAACACACTACGCCTGCTGAAAAAAGAATTGCCAGAGATGGTACTTATTACCGATGGCGCACTCGACCCGTACACCACTCATGGTCAAGATGGCATTATTGATGACACAGGCTATGTCCTGAATGATAAAACGGTTGAATGTCTAATTAAACAGGCTTTAAGCCATGCCGAAGCGGGTGCAGATGTGGTTGCGCCAAGTGACATGATGGATGGCCGTATTGGTGCGATTCGTCAGGCGTTGGAAAGCAACGGGCATATCTATACCTCTATCATGGCTTATTCAGCCAAATATGCCTCTAGCTTTTACGGTCCTTTCCGTGATGCAGTCGGTTCTGCCAGCAACCTAAAAGGCGGCAACAAATACAATTATCAAATGGATATTGGCAACCGTGCCGAAGCCTTGCATGAAATTGCACTGGATATTCAAGAAGGTGCAGACATGGTGATTGTAAAACCAGGCATGCCTTATTTAGACATTGTACGTGAAGTGAAAGATAACTTTGGTGTGCCAACCTTTGTCTATCAAGTGAGTGGTGAATACGCCATGCTTGCTGCCGCGATTCAAAATGGCTGGTTGTCGGACAGTGTGATTATTGAATCGCTAATGAGTTGCCGCCGTGCAGGTGCAGATGGTATTTGGACATATTTTGCCGAAGAAGCAGCACTCAAACTTAAAGATATGACATAAACAGGCGACTTTCATGCACATCGCAATCATTGGTGCAGGCATCAGCGGTTTGTTGTCTGCACTCGAACTGGTAGAGCAGGGCTGCTCTATCAGTATTTTTGATCAACAACAAGCAGCACAAGCGGCATCATGGGCAGGTGGTGGAATTCTTTCTCCCATGTATCCGTGGCGTTATCCTCAAGCGGTCAATGACTTAGCCCAATTTGCCAAACCGCAGTACCAAGCATGGAATGAAAAACTCAAACCTATTACAGGCATTGATTTTGAAATCCATGAAACAGGCATGTTGATTTTTGATGAAGATGATTTTGAGATTGGTTTAAATTATGCCGAACGTCATCATGAACCGATGCAGCAAGCTGAATATCTGAATCGGGAACAACTCGAACAAATTAACCCGCATATCCATCCCAAATTTAAACAAGCCCTGTATTTCTCACAACTTGCCAATGTGCGCAATCCGCGTTTATTACAATCGCTCACGCAATATTTGAAACAACATCCGCGCGTGCGATTTTTTGAACACTGCCCAATTCAGCAATTTCAGATCACTGAAGATCGTATTCAAGCCATTCAATCTGCCGATGGTCGCTTGCATCGTGCAGATCATATCGTGCTTGCGACAGGTGCATGGTCACAGCAGTGGGCGGCACAACTGGGTTTAGAGATTCCTGTACAGCCTGTACAAGGGCAAATTGTGTTATTTAAAACCCCTGCACAATGGTTGCCAAGCATGTGCATGAACAAGGTGATGTACTTGATTCCACGTCAAGATGGGCATGTGCTATGCGGTTCCAGTATGCGTCACGTTGGTTTTGACACCACACCAAACCCGCAAACCCAACAAGATATTTTAACGGCTTGTTTTGAAATGGTGCCTGAATTGGCACAGTTCCCCATTGTGAAACAATGGGCGGGTTTACGTCCAGGCTCGCCTACAGGTGTGCCGTATATCGGCAAAGTGCCTAGCCTGAATAATGTATGGGTGAATTTCGGACATTTCCGTAATGGCTTATGCATGGGCACAGCCTCGGCACAGCTATTAAGACAGTTGATGCTTGGGCAAGAAACGATTGTTGATCCTACTGCTTATGATCCAAAGCAGTTACAGCCCACCTCAATCTGTGCATAACACTCAGCAGCATCCTCTGTTTAAGTAGAGGATGATGCACCCAGACAAGCCGCTAGCGCCTGTTCAAGTTTTGGATATTGAAAGCAATAGCCTGCTTGTTCTAACGCTTGTGGTTTAACATATTGCCCATTCAGCACCAATTGCGATTGCTCGCCCAATAACCAACGCAAGACAAAAGCAGGTAACACCAAAAATGGACGACGTTTTAAAAGCCGAGCTGCGGTTTCGGCAAAGTCTTGCTGACTGGTTTTTTCAGGTGCAACCACATTCAAAATTTTGGCGTCTACAGGTTGCGTCATTAACCAGTGAATGGCCTGTAAAACATCTTGTATATGCACCCATGCAACAGGCTGCCGTCCATGCCCAATCCGCCCGACGGCATTTAAACGAATTGGTAATAACATTTGCGGTAAAATGCCACCACCGCGCCCAAACACCACGCCCAAGCGCATAATTTTAGTATTTTGCTGGCTGAAGCTTAACGCAGCCTGTTCCCATTGCTGGCACAACTGCGACATAAAAATATCTTGTGCTGCACTGTGTTCGGTACATACTGCTGACCATTGTTCCTGCGGGTCAATTCCGTAATACCCCACTGCCGAGCCTGAAATAATACACTTGGGGAAAATACGGCGCTTTTCAAGATATTGATATAAGTGCAGTGTGGTCTGAACTCGACTATCAAGCAATTTTTGTTTGCGTGCTGCTGTCCATCTGCCCTGCCCAATACTTTCTCCCGCCAAATTAATCACATAATCAATTTGGTCGGTGTCGAGTTCATCTAACTGCTGAATCCAGCGTAATTGTGGATGTTTGGATACTCGATTGGGCTGTCGGGTTAGCCCCACCACCCGATAATCCTGTTGCAATAAAAACGGCAACAATTGTGAACCAATAAAACCACTTGCCCCTGTTACCAGTACCAAAGGTTTATGCATCTTCCAATCTCAGCATGATGAAAAATATAGTTTTAGCTATACGTGATTTAGACTGAATGTTCAAGTCTAAGCAAATCATCATCACATAACTGATCATGTATATTTGAAGAAAATCAGATATTAACAACTTCTTTTATCAGCCAAACATTTTAACTGCCATACGCTGTGCCTGTTTACCATAAAACCAATAGGTCAGCAGATACAATGGAATTGCGATCAACAAGAACATGATCACCACCACACTCATAAATTGCGGCTGTTGCAAATACTGTAAAAAATCTTGCCAAATGCTTGGGTTTTGGCGAGAAAATATCGCCAAACCTAATAATAAAAACGCCAAGTTATAGCCCCAAAAAATCAGGCTAAATCCTAAAGTAAATGTCTTGCGTTCCTTGTCATTCGGCGCACGGCGTTGTTGTTTTAAAAACTTATACAGCACTAAAATCATGGCAACCAAATAAGGCACCGCAGTTAAAATCCCGCCTACACCCGCAGGTAATAATGCAGCCAATACGCCACAAATACAGGTCATCACAAAGCAATACAAGAAAAACCAGATAAAATAACGGCTTAGCGATACCATAAAGATGACTCAGACAAAAGATTCAGCCTAGTATAAAAAAAATTGATTTTTTTTTCATGAAATTGTCAACCGAATACAAAAGCCTGACGTTATATAGGCTACAAGGTCACAACAACCGTTAATGTGTATGGCATCCACAATATTTTCGGTGACCTGACTAAAGCAATAAATCGCATACAGTCATGCTTTGAACAGCAGCCAAAGCTTTACTGTATCGCAAGTTTTTCTTTGACCGACGATTTCATCATCACTCGAATCGTCGGTCTTTATTTTTTAAGGTCTTTTTTTAGCCTTTCTAACATCAGTATTTTAACTCTCTATATTTTTCTATACAGATCACGACAGATTTTACTTTCCCTTCTCTTTAAAATCTCTGCGACCTAAATTGTCGCTTTAAAAGCAGAAAACTGGTTTTTTGCCGCAGTGTTGCGCTCAGTTATGTTAAGTTATCCCATAATTCAACATCAAGATTGGAACACGCATGGCTGTTCATTTTTTACATACGTCTGATTGGCATTTGGGGCAATTTTTCCATCACCATGAACGTGAATATGAACATACTGAATTTTTAAATTGGCTCTTAACTCAAATTAAAAGCAAACAGCCGAATGCCCTGCTCATAGCAGGCGATATTTTTGATGTGGTCAATCCTGCTTCGAGCGCTCAGAAACAACTCTATCAATTCCTTACCGATGCGCATGTGCTTGCTCCACACATGCAAACCTTAATGATTGCAGGCAATCATGACTCTGGGTATCGCATTGAGCAAGTTGAACCCTTTTTAGACCGCTTCAACGCCAAAGCTGTGGGCGTGATTGGTAAAACAGCCGAGCAAAAATTAGATTTAGATAAACTCCTAGTGCCTATTTATGACGCTGCGCAAAATATTGTGGCATGGTGTCTGACCCTGCCCTATTTACGCAGTGCAGAAATTACAGGTTTAAATGAACATAGCAGTGACAATCAATCTGCGGTTGCTTACTTACATCAACAACTGATTGCAGAAGCCAAAGCCCGTAAACAACCCGATCAAGCCCTGATTTTAATGTCACATGCACACATGCAAGGTGGCGAAACTTCCGACTCAGAACGCCCAATTGTAGTGGGGAATGAAGAAGCCTTATCGACTGCGCTGTTTGATGAGGTGATTGACTATGTCGCACTCGGACACTTACACAAACCGCAACAGGTCGGACAGCCACACATTCGCTATAGCGGCTCACCCATCCCTTTATCATTTAGCGAGCTGAATTATAAACACCAAGTCCTTGAAGTTAGGATTGATCCATTACAGGCAGATGCACAGCGTTTCCAATATGAAAGCTTGCTTATTCCACGTACGGTAGAGCTGCTTCGGATTCGCTGTGAACTTTCTGAATTAATCACCGAACTGAATAAATTGCCAAAAGATGAAATTGCAGAAGTTTGCGCACAGCATTTTTTAGAAATTGAATATATCAGCGATGCCCCGCCACCCATTGATTTACGCCAACAAATTGAACAAGCACTGCCTGCCAACCGCTATCGTTTACTGCGCATTGCACGACGCTTTCAAAACTGTGAAAACTCGAACGTGCAACAATCAAAAATTGATTTAGAGCCGCCTACGCCTGAAAAATTATTTTTAGATTTATGGGAAAAAATGGGCTATCAACCTGACCCAGAAGTGAGCCAAGATTTTTTACAGCTTTTGGCCGAAGCCCAACAAGAACTTGATCAGAATAAAGCTTAAGGATTTGCCATGAAAATTTTACGTTTAAGTTTAAATAATTTGGCATCTTTGGCAGGCACGCATGTCATCAATTTTGAAGATGAGCCACTGGCACAGGCAGGTTTAATTGCAATTACGGGCAAAACTGGTGCAGGCAAATCGACTTTGCTGGATGCCATGTGTTTGGCACTTTATGACGAAATTCCACGTTTGAGAGGTGCTACAGGCAGTCTGACCGATACCGCAGGCAAAGAAATTTCCTTAAAAGACTCTAAACATATTTTACGTCGTGGTACGACTTCTGGCTTTGCAGAACTTGAATTTATCGCGCTCGATCAAAAACGCTATTCGGCACGTTGGCAAATTCGCCGTGCACATAACAAAGTGGATGGCAACTTAAAAGTTGAACGTGCCATTACCTGCCTAGATGAGCAACGGGTTTTAAATCAAAGAATTTCTGAAGCTACGCCAATTGTAGAGCAGTTGATTGGCCTTAGTTTTGAGCAATTCACACGCGCAGTATTATTGGCACAATCGGAAGTTGGGGCATTTTTAAAAGCCAAAGACCATGAACGGGCAGATTTACTTGAATATTTAACCAATTCGCAAATTTTTACCGAAGTCAGTAAACGTGCAGCCGTTAAATTTAGTGAAATTAAACAAAAGCGAACAGATCTTGAAAATGTCATGGGGCATGTGGTGCTCCTCAGCGATGAAACACTAAAAGACTTAGAAACCCAACAACATGACCTAAGTCAACAATTAGCTTTGCTGACCCAAACCGAAAAACTGTATGAAAATGATGTGAAATGGCACAAAGATTGCCATGAACTCTATGCCAGCACCCAAGCTAAAAAAGAAATATATGATGTTCAAGTCGATGCCGATCTTAAACTCGCCTCTCAAAAACAATTGCTCAAACATTTAGATGAATTTCAAACCATCCGCGAGCAATTTGTCTTGCGTCAGCAAGCAGATACCGAGCTAAAAAATCTGAATCAGCAGCTTTTGAAATTTGAACCAAACTTGCAACAAGCGGAATACGCACAACAGCAAGCGATTAGTCAGCAACAGCAAGCGGAAAAAGACCTTCAGGCATGGCAGCAGCATGTTGAACAATTGAAACCACAACTTGAAATTGCGGCACAGTTACAACATGAAATTTCTAGCAAACTTCAACAATATACCGCTTTGGATGCTGTACAAAAATTATTTGCAGAGCAGCAAATTCAGCCTGTGCAAAATAATTTGAAGCAACTGACGACTCAACTTGCAACCGAGCAACAACTACAGCAACATTTACAACAGCAATTCAAACAGACTGCGGCATGGGCAAATTTTGATGATAATTTAGCCCTTACGTTGCAACGTCTGCAAGATTATTTGCAGCTTGAACAGCAGCTACGTCAGCAAAACCCTACGCTGTTCCAATCTGCATTAGATACTTTAATTGAGCAACAACAACATACACAGCAACAACTGTTGGTTTGGGAAAAACAATATCAACATCCTGAACAACTTGAGCAGCAACTCACGGCAGAGCAACAGCAATTACAACATGCTTTAAAGAGTGTGCATGTTTTAGAGCGCTTGCAACAGGCACTTGAACAATGGCAACAACAGACCACCCTATTTGAGCAGTTACAACAGCGTCAGCAAGAAACTTTAAGTCTGCAACAGCAGACACAGACTCAAATTCAAACCCAACAGCAGCAAGTGCAAATTACTGAACAAGCCTTGCAACAATTACAGCAGATCTTTGAACAGCAGCGTTTATTGCAGCATCAAAGTGTGCAGGATTTACGTGCCCAATTAAAACCGAATGAAGCCTGTATGGTCTGCGGCAGCCATGAACATCCGTTTATTCAGCATGAAAATTTACTCAGTGACGCTTTAAACCAATTGCAGGATCAGCAATTGCAGCAGGCCAAAACTGAATTTGAGCATGCGCAAAAACAGCTACAACAATTGGAGCGTGCTCGCAGTCAATACGATGCAACTTATCATCAACAACAACAACGCAGTCTTGAACTGCAACAGCAACTTGAACAACAACAGACATTGGTGCAACAGCTTGCAACATCCTTATCTTTAGATTTGGATGCAGCGCTGCCTGTTGCAAAGCAAATTGAACACGTACAGCAACATTGGGCAACAACACATCAATCCACTCAACACTTGCAGCAGAGTATTCAACAAGCAAACGATACCCTGAAACAATGGCGCAATGCTGCACAGCAGGCAGAACAACTCAAATATGCTATTCAACAACGCCAAGACCTCGCTCAGCGTTTACAGCCTATTTTGTCGCTTTTAGATGCAGAACAAAGACACGCTTGGCTCAATCAACCGATTGAATACTATCAAAATGCCTTACAACAGTTAGAGCAACGTCATCACTTGCAGCAGCAGCAAGTTCAACTGAGCAAAACGATTGAACAACTGACTCAACAACAGCAGCAAGTGCAAGAAAAGTTGCTATTTTTACAACAGCAACATGCAGAGAAAACCCTACAACTGCAGCAGATTAAAACTGCAGGAAGTGAGCTGCGTGATCAAATTAAGCAGCTTACAAGAACTCATGCGGGATGTGAATATCAGACCTATCAAGAATGGCAGCAGGCTTTAGATCAGCAACAACAGCAACTCAATCTTGCACTTAGCACACAACGAACTGTACTTAATCAAGCAGAACAGGTGTTAAAAGACTTACAACTGCAAAAACATGGTTTGGATAGTAGAATTCAACAGCGCATGCAGCAACACACTGAATGTCAGCAACACATTGCAACGTGGCAAGCGACACACACGCATTTTCAAGCCAGCATCATTGATAAATGTTTACAGATTTCTTATGCCGAACATCAGCAAATACGCAACATGCTGCAGCAACAACAAAACAGTTTGGAGAGTGCTAAAGCGGCTTGGCAAACATTGGAAGAGCAATATCAAAAACACTTAAAGCAACAGCCACAACTGAGTTTTGACGAGGTCACCACGCAACTGGCAGCGCTACAAACAGACAAAGCCAAACAACAGCAAAACTATAATGAGATTGAGGCACAGCTACGCCTGAATAGCACCAATCAAGGGATTTTTGCTACCTATCAAACTCAAATTGAAAATATCAAAGCTGAAGAATATCGTTGGGGACGTATTTACGATTTAATTGGGCATAAAGAAGGGACAAAATTTAAGAAAATTGCCCAAGAACATCACTTGGATATTTTGGTGGAATACGCCAATCAGCAATTGCTACCACTGAGTTCGCGTTATCAATTGCATCGTATTCCAGACAGTTTGGGGTTAGCGATTATTGATTTAGATATGAACAGTGAAATTCGCCCTGTTCTGTCTTTATCGGGTGGCGAAACCTTTTTGGTTTCTTTAGCTTTGGCACTGGCAATTGCCAATATGGCATCTGGCTCAATGAAACTGGAATCGCTATTTATTGATGAAGGCTTTGGCACTCTCGACCCGACTTCCTTGCACATGGTGATGAATGCCTTAGACCATCTGCAAAGTCAGGGACGTAAAGTGGTGCTGATTTCGCATATTCAGGAAATGCACGAACGAATTCCTGTGCAAATTCAAGTCAAACCAGTGGGTGCAGGGGCAAGTGAAGTCAATGTGGTGGGTTAAAGCCAATACTGCCTAAAATCTGAAGATTATTTGTCGATTGAAGAATTATTGAGATGACTGTGAGATTTCAGATTTTAGGCTTCCATGAAGTTGTATTGAATTTATTTTAAAATCACCCACACTTTAAGTACTTAATTTTATGGATATAAAAACGATTATTCTCTTTGCTGTATTGCCCAGTTTAAGTATTATTTTTCTCACATGGTTAATACGTTTCCCTAAACCTTGGGTTTTTAAAGCGGTTTTAATTTTTGAAATCATTCTCACCGTCTGCACTTTAGTCATTGAGTTGGATGCAAGAAAAACACCTGGAAATAGCGGTTGGACCATCATTTTCACAGGCTTCTTTCAGTTCTGTTTTTTGCTATTTTTACTGATTGCCCGTATTCGAATCTGGATAGAAAATAAATCTTGAATGTCTACTTCACCTATTTACTGGACGGAAGTGGCGCTTTCTAAAAATAGTGAAGGTTATTAAAAATAATCTACACAAGCCAAAACTTTGACAGCTTTACAGTATACATAACTAAAAAAGCCTCGACATCCTGTCGAGGCTTTCTAGATTCAGTTTTTGGTATAACTCCTGTCGTACCAAGCACTTCCGTGTTGTTCTATTTCTTATTCTTCTTATTTAGGAAACTCCCTGTTTCCCGATAAGTTCATATTAAGAAAATCCAACCTTCAGCACTAGCCGCAAAATTCCGCATTTCATGTCAGCCAAAACGTACAAGATAATGTTTGCAAAATCTTGGCAGATTCTTTGTTCATCTAGCAATTAAGCCTTGGAATAGTCACGTGCGCCAAACAATGCTGTACCAATCCGTACCATAGTTGAACCTGCTGCAATTGCGGCATTTAAATCGCCCGACATCCCCATACTCAAAGTATCCCAATCTTCAGGTTGTGCATGTTGTGCTTTCACTACATCAAACAATTGTTTGGCATCTTGAAAAGCTTGAGGATGATCAGGTGCAGGAATCACCATCAAACCGCGTAGTTTTAAATGCGGTAATTGGCTGATCTGTCGCACTAATTCTGCAACTTCGCTCGGCTGACAACCATCCTTCGTGTCTTGCGCATCAATATTTACTTGTAAACAAATATTCAGGGGCACTTGTTGAGCATCGCGCTGATTCGATAAACGCTCGGCAATAATCAAACGATCTACCCCATGCACCCATGCAAATTTTTCTGCCAAATGTTTGGTTTTATTGCGCTGCACATGCCCAATAAAGTGCCATTCAATTTCTAAATCACTCAGGGCCTGCATTTTATCCAAAGCTTCTTGCAAATAATTTTCGCCAAAAGCGCGCTGCCCTGTCGCATACATTTCACGCAAGGCTTCACTCGGATGAGTCTTAGACACTGCCAACAATTGCACCGTATTTGGCTCGCGCTGTGCCAACTGGCATGCCTGTTGAATTTGTTGCAAAACCTGAGTGCGCATAAGCTGCAGATTATTCATTGATGCATTTCTCATTTCATTCATCTTTTTTTACCTTGTCCAGCAACTAACAGTTGGTTAAGCTGATGGAAAGCCGTATTATTCTATCAAAATAATTAAGATTTAATTGATCTCGGGGACTTTCATGGATATTACAGAATTATTGGCGTTCTCCGCTAAAAACGGCGCTTCGGATTTACACTTATCTGCGGGCATGCCACCACTGATTCGTGTGGATGGTGAAATTCGTCGAATTAACTTACCAGCATTAGAACATAAAGAAGTACACAAATTAGTGTACGACATTATGAATGATAAACAACGTCGTGATTATGAAGAAAATCTAGAAACGGACTTTTCTTTTGAAGTCCCAGGCGTGGCTCGTTTCCGTGTGAACGCATTTAACCAAAACCGTGGTGCAGGTGCAGTATTCCGTACCATTCCTTCTAAAGTTTTGACCCTTGAAGATTTAGGCATGGGACAAATCTTTAAAGATATTTGTGAATATCCACGTGGTTTGGTATTGGTGACAGGCCCAACGGGTTCAGGTAAATCAACCACACTTGCCGCGATGATTGACTTTATTAATGACAATCGCTACGACCATATTCTGACCGTCGAAGACCCAATCGAATTTGTACACCAATCTAAAAAATGTTTGGTTAACCAACGAGAAGTACACCGTGATACGCATGGCTTTAACGAAGCATTACGTTCGGCACTGCGTGAAGACCCTGACATTATTCTAGTGGGTGAGATGCGTGACTTAGAAACCATTCGTTTGGCACTGACTGCTGCTGAAACGGGTCACTTGGTATTTGGTACGCTACACACCACCTCTGCAGCAAAAACCATTGACCGTGTGATTGACGTATTCCCTGCCGAAGAAAAAGACATGGTACGTGCCATGTTGTCTGAATCTTTACAAGCCGTCATTTCACAATCCCTGCTCAAGAAAAATGGTGGTGGTCGTGTAGCTGCGCATGAAATCATGATTGGTATTCCTGCAGTGCGTAACCTGATTCGTGAAAACAAAGTAGCTCAAATGTACTCGGCAATTCAGACAGGTGCCAACTACGGTATGACTACCCTCGACCAGAGTTTGAAGAACTTGGTATCGCGCGGTGTGATTAGCCCACAAACAGCTCGAACGGTTGCAAAACAATCTGAATCATTCTTATAAGTTTAAAATTCGAGATACGCGATGGACTTTAATGATTTACTGAATTTAATGATTCAGCAACAAGCATCAGACTTGTTTATTACAGCCAATGTTGAACCTTCCATGAAAATTCATGGACAAATTGTACCTGTGGCAAAAAGTAAGCTCACAGGTGAAATTATCGGTCAGTTACTTAACTCAATTATGAGTGAAAAACAGCGCAAGGAATTTGCCGAAACCCGTGAATGTAACTTTGCGATCACCAACCGTGAAAAAACAGCACGTTTTCGTGTCAGCGCATTCCAGCAACGTGATGAGCCAGGCATGGTACTGCGTCGGATTGAAACCAAAATTCCGGCCATGGATGACTTGAAACTTCCTCCTATTCTCAAAGATTTGGCGATGACCAAACGTGGCATCATCATTTTTGTAGGCGCAACGGGTACTGGTAAATCGACTTCTTTGGCGTCTATTATTGGTTACCGCAACCAAAACTCTAAAGGTCATATCATCACCATTGAAGACCCGATTGAATTTGTGCATGAACATGCGGGCTGTATTATTACCCAACGTGAAGTCGGGATTGATACCGATTCCTTTGAAATCGCATTAAAAAACACCTTACGACAAGCGCCTGATGTGATTCTAATTGGTGAGATTCGTTCCCGCGAAACCATGGATTATGCCATTGCCTTTGCAGAAACGGGGCATTTGGTATTTGCCACCCTGCACGCCAACAATGCTAACCAAGCCATTGACCGTATTATTCACTTCTTTGAGGCAGACCGTCATAACCAGTTATTCATGGATTTATCACTAAACCTGAAAGCAATTGTGGCGCAGCAGTTAATCCCGACCATTGATGGCAACTCACGACGAGCTGCGATTGAAATTTTAATTAACTCACCATTAGTTGCAGATTTAATCCGTAAAGGTGATGTGCATGAAATTAAAGACCTAATGAAGCGTTCACGTGAATTGGGTATGCAAACCTTTGACCAAGCTTTATACGACCTCTATAAAGCCAAGCAAATTAGTTATAAAGATGCACTCAAACACGCCGACTCGCCAAACGATTTGCGTCTACAAATCAAACTTGCCGAAGAAGGGGGCGAGCGCTTGTTACATGCAACCTCGAATATTACTTTCGATGGGCAATAACAACGCTTAAACACAAAAAAATAGGCTTGCATACGTAAGCCTATTTTTTATACCTACAGCAAATTATTTCTTGCGCAACGCTTCACGACATTCTGGCGCATCACAATAACCATATAAATTCAGCGAGTGCCCTGTGAGCTCAAAACCAAATTTCTCTGCCACATCATGCTGTTCTTTTTCAATAGTATCATTAATAAATTCAACCACTTTGCTACAGTTCAAGCAAACTAAGTGGTCGTGGTGATCTTCCTGCATGATTTCAAACACAGAATGATTGTTCTCAAAATTATGACGCTCAATAATGCCTGCAGCTTCAAACTGTGTTAACACACGATACACAGTTGCTAAACCTACATCTTCACCCTGATCGAGTAAAGTTTTGTAGATATCTTCTGCACTTAAATGATGTTGTTTTGAATTTTCTAATAATTCTAAGATTTTAATTCGTGGAAGGGTAACTTTAAGTCCAGCTTTGCGTAATTCTTGATTTGAAATAGGCATGAAAAAAGGTCTCTCAACAAAATTAAAGTTGGAATATGCAACAAAGTTAAGATGCAGTATGATCTAACACTGGATCAAGATCAAATGCATCATAATTAATTTGGGATAGTGTAGCAAAATGCAAAAAATCATGTTGACGTTATTGGTCACTTCACTGCTCGCAGGCTGTTCGACCTTGGGCGTTTATAAAGTCGATATTCCACAGGGTACACCTTTAACCCAAGCTCAAGCGTCTAAAGTCCAAGTCGGTATGAGTCATCAACAAGTCCGCTTTTTGCTGGGCAGTCCTACCATCGCCGACCCGATGAATCCATTACGTTGGGACTACATTTACAACTATATCCCAGGAACTTATGCTAAAAAAGCCAAGATCCCTGCCGCGCATGGTCAGCATTTGAAAATCTTTTTCAATCAAAATGGTATTGTAGAAAAAGTTGAAGGATTGGAAACGATTCCAGAATCTCAACCAGGTCTACCAGGATCGAAAGAAGCGATTCTCAACGCGCCACCACTATAGCCGCTTTAGAATAAAAAGAAACCCCTCACTGAAATTCATCTGAGGGGTTTTTTAAATCATTGCAATTGTCTCAAGCGATTGCTTTTGGCATAACGCCCTACTGGGTTCTTTGCGGCACGTTTACGACGAATATCTTTCGGATTAATGGTCAAAGCACGATAAATCTCAACCCGATCACCTGCTTGTAATACATGCTGCGGCTCAACCCGTACGCCAAAAACACCCACCATCAACGGTTCAGGCAATGTCGTTGCTGTCACAAGTCCACTTTGCTGGATTGCATCCAGTACAGTCATACCCTGCTGAAATGCGACTGCCACATGCCATTGTTGTTCTGGTGTGGCATACGCCACCCAAACCTGCGCCACTTGAATCATGCGATCCACTGTCCAATTAACGCCACCATCGCCACTACGATAGATACAGGTAACACCACACGTACCGCAATACGCCAAATGTTATAAAAGGCTTCACTGCTAAAGTTCATGGCTTTACGCAAATGGCTGATTTTCATAATCCAGCCTGCAAAAATTGCGTAAATCAAACAAATAACTAAGCCCCAAAGCAATAAGGCAAAATTAAATACAGGACCAATGGCAGGAATTGCCCAAACCAAAGTTGCTGCAATCAATACAATCCACTGAATCGCAACCGCCATTTGACGTTGTGCCAATTGTTCACGTGCCAATTGCAATAGAACCGCTGCTGCTGCAACAGTTGCCACCACCAAAGCCAACGCTGGAATTTGTGCTTGCACAGCAAAGAATGCAAAAGCAACGACTGCCAATAGCTGTGCAATCCAAATTGGCAATACCGTTGAGGTTGCTGCAGATTGTTGCTGTACTTGCGGCAAACTGGTTTGCCAGTACAAGCCCATGCCTAAACCACTGGCCACCAAAGCCAAAACGGTTGCACTGCCCCATTCACTAAACTCGATTGAGGTGACTTGCCATGCAGGAAGTTCTGAACCCATCACCATTGCTAAAACCAAAGCCGCCACAATAGCAACAGCTGTACACAACAATAAAATTTGACGCGGAACTAATGACAATGCCAGTGCTAAAACAGCCACAATCACAAATAAGACATGACTAGCCAAGTCTGCAGCGGCATATTGATTTAAAATTTGCGCAGCATTAGACAACAAACCGCCTGCTAAAAATGGAATGAACACCACTGCAAGCCAGCCCACCAAACGCCATTTTTGAGAAGCATCGGCATCACGGGTTAAACTTGAAAGTGCTTGTAATGCTGTCGTTTTTGAGCGTTTGGCTAAGGCAATTTCCAAATAAGTAATCGGTAATGCCAAAATCAGCATGGTTGCTAACCACAACAACCAAAAGTCGAGCTGGCGCTCAACCTGAATACCTGTCATTGGTGCGAGTGTGGCAATAATAATGAATGATAAACCAAATGCCATCAGCGGCGATAACCATCGTGACATAGCATTGTCCTGCATGACGCTGTCCTAATAAAAATCTACGGCTATTTTGCCTTTGTCATCAAGGAAAAGCAAAACCTCAAAAAAGAAAAAAGCAAACTATCGTTAGACAGTTTGCTGCGCAAATTTATAATTTTTATTCTTTCATTTTTTATGGCTTCAGACTTATGAGAAGAAACGAGCGAACCAACCTTTACCTTTCTTCTTCTCATTTTCCTTAATAATGCCCATCATATTCTCTTTCACAGCACCAACATAATCGGCGTCATCGTGTTGAATATGATTAATTAACCATTTTGATAAGACTTCATGCAATTCGCCTTCAATGGATTGTCCCATTTCAAAACGATCGCGATAAGACTCAATTTTTTTAATGAATAAATCATGCACACGTTTATGTGGTACGCGGTATTTATAACCCGCTTCTTCTTGTAATGATTCTTCAAACGTAAAATGCGACTGGGTGTAATCAATAATATTATTTAAAATCTGCTTTACACGTGCTCGATCTGTACCATCGCTAATTTCAACAATTTCATTAATATAATCGAGGATACGTTTATGCTGATCGTCAATCACATCGATACCAGTGTTGTATTCTGGAACCCATTTCATCTTCATACGACCACCTTACAGAAATAAATGATTAATCACATTGCGGAATGGTAGCCGTATTTCCCATAAATAAAAATGAAGCGAATTGGTAGGGATTGGTTTAAATCGCACAAAAACAACACAAGACATTGATTTAAATAAATTTTAACAAAAATACCCGACTAAAAGAATCAATTATTAATTAACCAATTTATACATTTTCATTCTTGATTTAATTGAATTATACAATAATAAAATGAATATTTTTCAACCACACATACCCGTATAAATTAGTATTGATCCGCTTTGGTGATCCGTCTTAATTCTGGATTTAAACGCTCACGTTCCAAACGCGCAATATGTGTCATTTGGGTTTTAATTGGGCGTCCATGTTGAAATAAAATCATTTCACCTGGCTGAAATGCTGTCCATGTTTCATTTTGAGTCAAGGGTTCAGTGGTAATCACTGCCACACAATCCTCTGCTGTGGTGACTTGGCTAAAATCAACCTCAACATCTAAATCAATTAATTGTGCAGGCTGAAATGGATAAGCACGCACCAACCAATGTAATTTGGTCACCGCATAACTAAATAATGCCTGACCATTGGACAAACAAAAATTAAAAGTGCCATGTTCTGCAATTTTAGGAGAAATTTCGGCTAACAAGTCAAAAATTTGCGTCAGGCTCGGTTCATCATAACCAAAACGATTTACCAATTGATCTAACAAATAACAAAATGCACGTTCACTGTCGGTATTGCCCACAGGGGTAAAACGACCTGATAAACGTGGATGAAAGTCATGTAAATCACCATTATGGGCAAAAATCCACTGGCGTCCCCACAACTCACGACTAAACGGATGTGAATTTTCTAAATTAATTTTGCCTTGTGTCGCTTTACGAATATGGGCAATCACATTACGCGATTTGATGGGATAGTTACGGATCAATTCTGCAATGGGTGACTCCACTGCAGACTGGTTATCGACAAATAAACGGCAAGCTTTATCTTCAAAAAAAGCAATGCCAAAGCCATCAGAATGATCTGAGGTGATTCCTGCGCGCTGCGAAAATCCCCGAAATGAAAAGGTAATATCGGTAGGTGTCGCACAATTCATTCCAAGCAACTGACACATAAGGCCTTATCTTTATACAAATAATGAAATTATCTGATTATTGTGCATCAGCCATGTGGATAATTCAAATCTGAAAAATATAAATAGATTTCTACAGTACCACTTCATAGATATGCAGTGCTGTAGAAATCTCCGCTTAATTATTCTAGTTAACCCCAGTTACGGATAAGCCAAAGATTTAATCACATGAATTTTAGGCTTATTCTTTTGGCAAAGTTGATAC
>NZ_NOZT01000032.1:0-39596 GCF_002412355.1 Acinetobacter sp. YT-02 | reverse complement strand
GGATGTGGAAGCATAGCGATATGTGAAGCTGACCAATACTAATTGCTCGTGAGGCTTGACTATACAACACCCAAACAGTTGGGGTTGTATGTTCAATCGATTCAAATCCAATCAGTCAAATCAGACTGACCTTGATTTAGTTAACGCTAAACAATAAAATTCAGACCCAATACAGCCCAATCTGTTACAGATTCGGAAAACGCAGTGCATCACCATCGTGAATAAGACCAATGCAAGTCTCCGTAAACAGTTGTGCTGGCGACCATAGCAAGAGTGAACCACCTGATCCCTTCCCGAACTCAGAAGTGAAACCTCTTCGCGCTGATGGTAGTGTGGGGTTACCCATGTGAGAGTAAGTCATCGCCAGCTCATTATTCTAAACACCCTCAACTAGCGTTGGGGGTGTTTTTTTATGGGAGAAAGAAAATATTAAGAAGAATAATCACATTTTATTGTGTTTAAAATAATAATAAATCCATAATTAATAAAATGTTTTAGACTAATGTTGAATTTTTATTTTTTGTGTTTTGTGTGAAAGTTACACAATCTACTTGAATAGCAAAAGTGGACATGGATGACTGATAAAAATGAAAGTCTTCACTGTAAAAATTGCTATTCAAGCTTACTGAAACACAAACTCACAGGAGGTGAGGAATGGCACATCAAGCAATTAACGTGAATGATGTCATCGATCACGCAAAATTCAAACCATTTCATTTCAATGTCGTGGCATGGTGTCTACTGATCATTTTATTTGATGGCTATGACTTGGCAATTAATGGGGTCGTTTTACCCTTATTGATGGATGAGTGGGGCTTGAGTGCTGTTCAAGCGGGGATGCTCGCGAGTACTGCATTGGCAGGTATGATGTTTGGCGCGATGATTTTTGGTTCTTTGGCCGATAAAATTGGTCGTAAGAAAGTCATCATGATCTGTATCGTTCTGTTTAGTGGTTTAACCTTTGCAGGTGGCTTCGCCTCTAATCCAACTGAGTTTGCGATTTTACGTTTCTTGGCGGGTTTAGGCATTGGTGGTGTAATGCCAAACCTTGTGGCCTTAACTTCTGAATATGCACCTAAAACCATGCGTAGCACCTTAGTGACTACTATGTTTAGTGGTTATGCTGTAGGTGGTGTAATGGCAGCCTTACTTGGCTCATGGTTTACCCCAAGTTTTGGCTGGGAAATCATGTTCTTTATTGCAGGTATCCCATTGTTTTTATTGCCTGTGATTTGGAAATTCTTGCCAGAATCTTTAACCTTTATTGTCAAAGAAAATAAGCAAGATCAAGCCCGTCCAATCGTAGCGCGTTTAGCACCAGATTTAAAAATTACCGAAGACACCACTTTTGAATTGTATCAGGTTGGTGTGCCTGAAGCTGCTAACGTGGTGAGCTTGTTCAAACGCGGTCGTGCAGTGAATACTTTATTGTTCTGGTTAGCGTTCTTTACTTGTCTATTAACCATGTATGCACTCAGCAGCTGGTTGCCAAAACTGATGATGGCGGCAGGCTATTCTATGGACAACAGCTTAATGTTCATGATGGTGATGAACGTAGGTGCAGTCGTTGGTATCGTGGGTGGTGGTATTTTAGCAGACCGTTTCCACTTAAAACCTGTATTGATGTTCTTGGGAATCATGGGTGCATTGGTGATGAGCCTCATGGGCTTCCAATCTAATCAATTCTTACTTTACATCTTAGTATTCTTGGCGGGTGCAGCATCTATTGGTTCACAAATGTTGTTGTATAGCTATGTGGCACAATATTACCCACTTGCGGTACGCTCAACAGGTATTGGCTGGTCATCTGCCATTGGTCGTATGGGTGCGATTGTGGGTCCAATTTTAATTGGCGGCTTATTGGGTATGAATTTACCTGCACACTTCAACTTTATGGCAGTAGGTTTGCCAGTGTTGATCACTGCAATTGCGGTTGCCTTGATTATGAGTGAAGATGAAGCTGAGCAAATTAAAGCAGGCAAAGCAGTTGCTGCCAAAGCTTAAACTTGTAATGTGCTAAGTTCAAAAGTCCTCAACCTTGTTTGGGGACTTTTTGATTATGGGGTGTGTAAATAGAAAGTGATGATAGATAAAGTTATATACTCAAGACACAGATAAAAAGAAACCCCATCATCCTGACGGGGTTTCTTCGTATTTCGTGTTCAGGTATAACTCCTGTCGTACCTCACGATCCTGGTGCTCAAACCTATTATTGTTGTTTTCTGTTTGGGAAACATCCTGTCTCCTTATGCTTTAAAGAATACCGTAAGCTCAAAATACTGCCTAGCCTCATTTTGCTTCAGTGCATGTAAGCAAAAACTGACAAAGTGATGAATGATACTGACGCTGTTTTTGAGCAAACGATAAAATACCGAGCTTATTTTTGTCCATAAACAGGCGTATACTGATTGCGTGATTGGAGTAAATATGTCTGATTTAGCTGCAGCATCTCATGTTCAGTATGGTACTAAGCCGTTTAAAGCCATTCTTTTTTCGTTGTTTCTAGCGGGTTTTGCTTCTTTTTCGACCTTGTACTGTGTGCAACCGATGATGCCAATTTTGGCCGATTTTTTTACGGTTACACCAACCCAAAGTAGTTTCCCGCTGTCATTTTCTACTGTGGCTTTGGCGATCGGTTTGCTTTTCACAGGTTTTATTTCAGATCGTTTTGGGCGTAAACCTATTATGGTTTTGGCTTTATTTTTAGCTGCCATTTTATTAATTCTGAGTGCCTTACTTCCAATCTGGTCATTCTTTTTAACCACACGAATTTTTATTGGCATTGCTGTGAGTGGTGTAGCTGCGGTCGCCATGACCTATATTGGTGAAGAAATTCGACAGCAAGATATTGGTTTTGCTATGGGGCTGTATATTTCGGGTACGGCCATTGGTGGCATGGGTGGACGTTTAATTGCTGGGGTCTTGGTCGATTTTATTTCTTGGCAAGCGGCAACCTTAATTATTGGTAGTTTGAACTTACTGATTGCAATCACCTTTTATATGTTACTGCCCGCATCGAAAAATTTTACAGCGTATCCGATTCGCTTCTCGCGGTTTAGAGATGCTTTTGTTGCCAATTTGGCAGACCGTAAATTAAGAATCCTGTTTTTACAGGGCTTTTTGCTGATGGGCTGTTTCGTTAGTATTTTCAATTACATTAGCTATTATTTATTGGCTAAACCATTTGAGCTTTCTCAAGTTTGGATTGGGGTAATTTCAATTGCCTATTTGGCGGGTATTTACAGTTCACCACGCGCAGCAAGCTGGGGCAATCGTATTGGACGTGAACGTGTGTTGCCTATGGTGATTGTCCTAATGTTGATCGCATTATGGTTGATGTCGATTGCACATTTAGCCGTCGTATTGGCTGCATTGGTGCTATTTACCTTTGCTTTTTTTGCCGCACATTCTACTGCCAGTAGTTGGGTGTCGATTCAAGCCCTGCAGTATCGTGCAGTGGGATCATCATTATATTTATTTAGTTACTACATGGGTTCGAGTTTGCTCGGTAGTGGTAGCGGTCTGATTTGGGAACAATGGGGCTGGTCAGGTCTGACATGGGTGATGACTGCGGTCTTGGGTGTGGCGCTTTATGGCGCGTGGCGCTTAAAGCTCAAACCAGTGGAGATACGATAAGCGTTCAGGATTATTGCTTTAGGCTTATCCCTTTATGCTTTTCTTATTCAGATACCAACTTAGGATATAAAAATAG
This sequence comes from Acinetobacter sp. YT-02, assembly GCF_002412355.1. Taxonomy (NCBI): domain Bacteria; kingdom Pseudomonadati; phylum Pseudomonadota; class Gammaproteobacteria; order Moraxellales; family Moraxellaceae; genus Acinetobacter; species Acinetobacter sp. YT-02. The sequence goes on along the minus strand of NZ_NOZT01000032.1, from coordinate 35,884 downwards.
TTTGCTGATTTTGTGTGTTTTTTAATCAAGCAAGATGAGTGGAATTCATGCTAAAATAGTCGGCTTTCATCTTTGATCGACTTCTGATCTTTCACTTCCCAGCCGAGAATTGCAAGCCATGTCTACTGCTTATACTGCTCAGACCGCACCCAAAGCGTTGTTTGATTACGACAAATATTGGGCGTCATGTTTTGAGCCTGCGCCATTTTTGCCGATGTCACGCGAAGAAATGGATCAGCTTGGTTGGGATGCCTGCGATTTTATTTTGGTTTGTGGTGATGCTTATATTGATCATCCCTCTTTTGTATCGGGCGTGATTGGTCGTGTGCTTGAGGCGCAGGGCTTTCGTGTCGGGATCATCGCCCAACCAGACTGGACCAATGTGGAATCTTTTCGGGTACTAGGGAAGCCGACCATTGCTTGGGGTGTTACCGCGGGCAATATGGACTCGATGATCAACCGCTATACTGCAGACCGTAAAATCCGTTCTGATGATGCTTATTCACCAGACAATCAGCCGAATAAACGTCCTGACCGTGCGGCTACGGTATATTGTCAGCGTTGTCGTGAAGCCTTTCCAGATGTGCCTGTTTTACTTGGCGGGATTGAAGGCTCGTTGCGTCGTATTGCACATTATGATTATTGGTCGGATAAAGTTCGTCGCTCGATTTTAATGGATTCTAAAGCCGACTTATTGATGTACGGCAATGGCGAGCGTTCGATTATTGAAGTGATGCACCGTTTGGCCAAAGGTGAAAAAATCCACGAAATTACAGATGTACGTGGTACAGCATTTATTATCAATAAACATAACCGTGCGTCTAAATCCAAATTTGTTGAAATTGCATCTAATGATGTAGATAGCGTGGGCCGTGTCGATCCAATCATCAACCCTTATGTGATGACCGAAGATTTAGACGGTTGTGAGATTGAAAAAGATAAGGGCAACAACCTCGCGCAATATCAAAATTTCCAGAAAGATGTAGTCAGCAATCCAATTGTTCGTGAAGGTGATCAGCTAGATGCAGATACCCAGATTGTGCAATTGCAGCCTGCTTCAAAAGCAATTAAACACAAATTACCCCCACGTGAATTGGCAGTGATTCGTTTGCCTTCTTTTGAGGAAGTGGCGAATGATCCTGTGCTGTATGCGCATGCTAACCGTATTTTGCATTTAGAAACTAACCCAGGCAATGCGCGTGCTTTGGTGCAAAAGCATGGTGAACGTGATGTGTGGTTGAATGCACCGCCTATTCCGTTGACTACGGAAGAAATGGACTATGTATTCGATTTACCGTATGCACGTTTGCCGCATCCATCTTATGGCAATGCACGTTTCCCTGCTTTTGATATGATCAAGTTTTCGGTCAATATCATGCGTGGTTGTTTTGGTGGCTGTACTTTCTGTTCGATTACCGAACACGAAGGCCGAATTATCCAAAACCGTTCTGAAGAATCCATTTTGCGTGAAGTGGAAAAAATTCGGGATACTGCACCTGGCTTTACCGGTATTATTTCAGACTTAGGTGGCCCGACTGCAAATATGTACCGTTTGCATTGTAAAGATCCTGAAATTGAAAAGAATTGTCGTAAACCTTCCTGTGTATTCCCGGGCGTATGTCAAAACTTACATACCGATCATGCGCCTTTAACACAGTTATATCGTAAAGCGCGTGAACTGAAAGGCATCAAAAAAATTCTGATTGGTTCAGGTTTGCGGTATGACTTGGCTGTGTTGAACCCTGAATATGTACGTGAATTGGTGACGCATCATGTGGGCGGTTATTTAAAAATTGCACCAGAGCATACCGAAAAAGGTCCATTATCTAAGATGATGAAACCTGGTATTGGTACCTATGACCGTTTTAAACAAATGTTTGATCGTTTCAGTAAAGAGGCGGGCAAAGAGCAATATTTAATTCCGTATTTTATTGCTGCGCACCCAGGAACGACCGATTACGACATGATGAATTTGGCGTTGTGGCTGAAAAAGAATGGTTTCCGTGCCGATCAGGTGCAGACCTTCTATCCATCGCCAATGGCAACCGCTTCGACCATGTATTACACGGGTAAAAACCCACTGGCCAAAGTGGCGCGTTATACCGAAAATGTGGATATTGTCAAAGGCGAAAAACGTCGTCGTTTGCATAAAGCTTTCTTACGTTACCATGATCCAAACAACTGGCCGTTGTTGCGTGAAGCCTTAAAAGAAATGGGACGTGCAGATTTAATCGGAAACTCTAAACAGCACCTGATTCCAACCTATCAGCCGCAAGGCACAGATGGACAGTATCAAACGGCACGTAAGAAAAACTCGACTGTCGCGGGTGATTCACAAAAACGTACGGGGCAAAGTGGCAATCGTGCTCAGAACAGTAATCGTCCGAAGAAAGGACAAATTTTGACCCAGCACACAGGCTTGCCGCCACGTGAAACAGGTGAAAAACGTCCATTTTCACACAAGAAATCTAAGCCAAAATCGAAAGCTTAGTACTTCAAATTAAGCTCCATCAAAGGCGCTGCGGCGCCTTTTTTGTTTGCTTTTCATTTCATCGGAATTGTCCGACAATCGAATCTGTTAAGCATTGCTTTGTTTTTTGAGCATGCTATACAGTATTTCAATCTAAGGATAAAAATATGCTTAGACGCTACAGCGCTTAGACAAAAGGCGGGCTTGTGAAACAGAATTTCTGTTTCTATGATGCTTTTGTCAATGTTTCATGTAGTTTCTTAAATGGAACGTTTAAATATAAAAGCGTGTTATATACTGATTTGATAAAAAATTGGCATGAAGCCGAAACAACTATAAAAATGATTTTAAGGATTGAATAATGACAATTTATATTTTGATTGGGGTTTTGATACTGATTTCCTTTCTCTTGATGGCGGTTAAGGGGTTGGAAAATAGAGAAAAACCTCAAGACAGTGCACTAAAGCAACGTGCAATTTTTAGCTTAAATGAACAGCTGACGTATACACGTTTGCAGGAAATTTTACCTCATCATACCATCTTGGCGCATGTGTCTTTTGATGCCTTGCTGACCACGAAATTTTCACGCACTCGTCATAAATACCGCAATATGATTGCCGATTTTGTGGTGTTGGATGCCAATCATCAGGTCGTTGCAATTGTGACCTTAGATGATCTGTTGATGTTGAAACGTAGCCGCAATGCACAATACCAAGATGAATTGTTGCGTTTGGCGGGCTATAAAGTCCTGCGTTATGAAGAAGTGCCTGAATATCACGAATTGCGCGAAGCATTTGGGCAGTCATCGTCTACAGATTTAGATGATTTGGATACTGCGTTAAAAAAGTATGATTTTTTAGCGCATTCTGTACGCCATAAAGTGAAGGTATTGGGCTAAACGCTTGCCGCTAAAATCGCAAGATAGACAATATCAATCAGCATGTTGCCATCACATGCTGATTTTTTTGGCTATGTTTCTGATCCAATTACATCTGTTTTACGTTGGGTTGCTCTTCAGGTTTGACTGCAACCACAGTCATCTCAACTAAAACGTCAGGATGATATAACTTGGCTTCTACGCAGGTACGCGGTAAAGTTTGTATATCTGCCACCCAAGCATCCCAAACTTGATTCATTGCGGCATAATCGCGCTCAATGTCTTTTAGAAAAATCATTACCGACATGATGTGGCTTTTATCTGTACCCGCATCTGCCAATAAACGATCAATCAGGGCAAGTGTTTGTTGGGTTTGCCCCTCAATATCTTGTTGTGTGTCTTCTGCCAGTTGCCCTGCCAAATGGACTAAATTTCCCGAAATTGCAATTTCAGAATAACGTTTTTGGATATGTAGACGTTGAACAGCCATTGGGTGTGATCCTCGCGCCAAGCGATTGGGTATAAAAAGCGTGAGGTATTATAGAGGCAGGCAAGCACGTGGAAAATATGCAGGCAGCAGTCTACTTAAAATAAAAAGTAGTTGAATGGAAAATACGAGGAAAAGAGAGACGGTGTATCAAAGCGGCGAAGTGCCAAGCGCAGAGTTGTCCTGTAATCTTCGGATTTGATCGTCACGCCAATCACAGGACAAGTATGCCAAAAGTAATGGTGATTTTTGACATCTCAGCGTATGTACGGATAAATACATCGCGCGCATAGATTACTCTAAAAAGCACAACTGTGAAGGGTAAATTGTCTTATTTTTATTCTTTTGGCTGAAATTTATACAAAAATAGCTTTAGTATTCATCGGCAAGTATTGGCTAGGTATGTTTTATGTAGAGCGGGAAGTTTACCGCTTTAAAATCCGTGATATTTACGAGTCGTGATATTTACAGTAAAGACAGTTGTGCTTGTTCATCGGCAGAGCTGAGTTGATACAGACCGACCCCAATTAAACGGAATTGATCCTGTGCGGGAATATGCATTTCGTGAAGCAAAAGTTGCAGGACTTTTTCAAGATCGTTTTTGCTCTCAAGTGGCTGTTTAAAACTTTTGCTATGTTGTAAGACCTGAAAATTTTTGAGTTTCAATTTGGCCGATACGCCACGTGCAACATATTGTTTTTTCACTAAACTATGCCAAACCTGATCAATCAAGCTAGACCAGTAAGCTGCACATTCGGCTAAGTTTAAGTCATCATCAAAGGTGATTTCTTTGGAAATTTGCTGGCGCTCACGTTCTGCCTGCACAGGACGTTCATCAATCCCTTGGGCAAATAAAAACAGGCGTTTTCCATATTTGCCAAAATGATGAATCAACAGGTTTTCTTCAATGTGTTGCAAATCGCCTAAGGTATTTAAATTCAAGCTTTTTAATTTTTCCTGCGTGACTTTACCTACGCCTGGAATTTTCTTTAAGGGTAAGTCCTGAATAAACTGCTGCACTTGACTGGGTTTAATCACGCAAATGCCATTGGGTTTATGCCAGTCCGAAGCAATTTTGGCTAAAAATTTATTCGGTGCGACACCTGCCGAGGCCGTTAAACCTGTACTTTGAAAAATATCTGCCCGAATCCGCATTGCGACTTCAGTTGCGCTTGGAATACCTTGTAAATTTTCGGTGACATCTAAATAAGCTTCATCTAAAGACAAGGGTTCAATAAGTGGTGTATAACGCTGAAAAATCTGATGAATTTGTGCGGAAACCTCACGATAGAGCGCAAAATTAGGCTCGAGCACCACCACCTGCGGGCAGCGTTTGCGGGCTTGTGCCATCGACATGGCAGAACGTAAACCAAACTCACGCGCAGGGTAAGATGCCGCGGCAATCACAGCACGAGGATGATGCGAAGCAATCACCACAGGTAAATGCTGCAATTCAGGACGACTGCGCAGCTCAACAGAGGCATAAAAGGCATCCATATCAATATGAATGATTTTCCGCATGGCACAAACTAGATGAAGCGTTTAGATTTCAACAGTATCGCATGTTTAGGAAGTCGGTTGTAGCATCGGAGCAAGCGGATAAGGCGTGTTGCTATTCAGCAAAATCACCTGTGTCGATTGCTGTTCTGCATAGTCGATCAAACGCTGTAAACTCCGTGGGCTATGGTCGGCAATGCGGGGCAAAAACTCTAAAGGGCGCGCTAAAGGCTGGAAAAAATTTCCCAATGAATTGGAATCACGACACGAGGGCGCAACGTTCCCACAGTTTCATCTAAATAATGCTGTTGAAAAGCAACCGATTGTTTAGAGAGCTGTGCAATCCCTAAAAATAAAGTATCTACCTGCAAGTGTTGTAATTGTTTAGAAATCGCGCCTGTACTGGCTTTGACTAAAATGTTCTGTTCAGGATGCTGAATGTAATAATCAAAACTGCCGCCTTCTTTAAATTCATAAAAACGGGCAGGTAAGGACAATGGTTGTTGAATTTGTTCACCTAAATCATTATTCACAGCGGTGGCAGGGGTATGCTGTGATGGAATAGCCGTAATCTTAAACTTTCCAATCTGTATTGGTTGGGCAGGATTGACAAGGCTTAATCGAGATTCAGGAATTGCGGCACCACGGGCAATGTTCAAACTACTTTCTGAACCGATGATTTGACTGTGTTTGAGTTGCTGCACCAAAAATGGCAAATCTAGCGTGTGATCATAATGCGAATGGGTGATCAAAATCGCACGTGTGCGTTGTAATTGATGCTGTTGAATCAACTTGTGCAATAAGGCTGGTTGGCTGTCTAACTTGTTCCACATGACTTGTGCAAGAGAGGGGCGACTAAAAAATCCATCAATCAGAATTTGGTTTTCGCATCATTAAACAATAGGGTAGATACGCCACAATAATGTACCTTTAAATTAGAACTTATAGTTTTTGTTGGATATTGCCATGCGGAAAATTGTTCTAGTTTGCCTGCGGGTTGTAATAGGTAAAGCAGTGCGAATCCTGCACAAATGCTGAGCGTAAGCGCAGCCCAAAGCAGCCCTTTCATAATTTTCATGACGGTACTTTTTTATTGTGATGCAGCTATCTTGTTATTTTTTCTGGTTCGGTTCAAGTCTTGTGGGTTGAATTGCGTTGTCTGTTAAAAAATGCTGCCATTGTTTGCTATTGCCATAAAAAACATTTAGGTCGACTGGGGTGTGAATACCTTTTATTTGACCCTGATTGGTATGTTGCCAAAACAACCATTTTGGCTGACCTGCCAGTTGTGGTTTACCCTGATATTCTCTGACCCAAAGTGGTGTTTGCTTAAAGCTTTCAGTTAATACCATATTGTAAAAGGCTTTAGATACATAAAAAATCGGTTGTTTTTCATAATGTTGATATAGCGCATCATGCATGATTTGAATTTCGCGCAGTAACTGTTCTTTGGTATAGGTATTGATGCAGTTGCTGTCATACTCCAAGTCAATTACAGGTGGCAAACTGTCGGATTTTTTTGGAACAGTCGCAATAAAGTTTTCTGCCTGAATTGCTCCATCACGGCATAAGCGATAAAAATGATAGGCGCCGACCAAAAAGCCATGTTCACGGGCTTTGAGCCAGTTATCCTGAAATTTACGGTCTTTAAAATCGCCCCCTTCGGTGGCTTTTAAATAGACAAAGGCATATTTTTGTGGGGAAATTTTATGCCACTGAACATCGCCTTGATGATGTGACACGTCAAATCCTTGAATCGGATATTCTTCGGTTGCCGCAGGTTGTTGGCGCAACACACCCAAATACAATAAAACCGCCAAAACAGCACTGCCAAGCATCGCAATGGTCATACGATAGTGCGGTGTAAAAGCTGAGTTTTTAGCTTGATTGGACGGTTTGCGCATGTTGGAAAAGCTTCGCGGAGCAAAGTCATATCATAACGTGCAGTGCGGTGTAGCACCATGCGCTTTCGGTAATGGCGTTTTAAACAGCCGTGTGTTTGGGGATATTCCAAAACACTAAAAATGCCAAAATATTTAATACACCCAAACAAATTAAAGTGGCATGAAAGGCACTGACTAACTGTCCTGCGCCGTAATAGGCACTAAACATATTCACCAAAGTACCTGCCAATGCCACGCCAATACTCATCGACAGCATCATAATCATGGATAAAAAACTATTGCCGCTGCTGGCATCTTGTTGAGGTAAATCTTTGAGTGTAAAGGTATTCATACCCACAAACTGCAATGAATTAAGCACCCCAAATATAAAAAAATGCAAGGCACGTAACCAAGTCGCAGTTTCAGCAGTGGTCAGCGCAAAACTAGCAATACACGCCCCGACCAATAACGTATTGGTCAGTAAAAACTGCCGATAGCCAAAACGTTGAATTAAAGGCCGAATAATTGGTTTAGATACCAAAGAACCGAGCACAGTCGGAATCATCATCAAACCCGTGAGAAACGGTTCAAAACCAAAAGCCACCTGTAGCATGATTGGCATGATAAAAGGCATGGCATTGCCCCCGAAGCGGGCAAAAAAGTTACCTAAAATACCAATGGCATATAAGCGATTTTTAAATAAATCGCTGCGAAATAAGGCATTTTGATAAGTATGGGCATGGCGGGCATAGCATGCTGCGGCAATACCGCCAGCCAAGATTAACGCTAAATTCCAAAGCAGATTATGTTGTGGGTTGGCAAAATTTTCGATGCCTAAAGATAAGCCCGCCATCGCCACAACTAATAGGATAAACCCGAGAAAATCAAAGTTTTTAACTTCAGTTGCAGTCACATTTGGCATGGCTTTAATACAAATCCAACAGCCCAAGATGCCCATAGGAATGTTGATCAGGAAAATCCAGTGCCACGTGGCGACTTCGACCAACCAGCCACCCAGAGTTGGGCCAATTAAGGGGCCAATCAACCCTGCCAGACTCATCAGGCTCATGGCAGATAAAAACTGGGTACGTGGAATGATTTTTAACATCGCCAAGCGCCCGACAGGCAAGAGCAATGCGCCACCAATACCTTGAATCACCCGATAAAACAGTAATTCATTCAGACTCGCTGCTGCAGCACAACCCAAAGAGGCAAGGGTAAAAATGATAATCGCTGCAAAATAGGTATTGCGTACCCCAAAACGATCTGCCAACCATCCACTTAATGGAATACACGCTGCCACCGAGAGCACATACGCCACCACAACACTGTGCATCCGCAGCGGGTCTTCCTGCAGGCTATTCGCCATTGCAGGGATTGCTGTATTCACAATGGTGGTGTCGAGCGCCTGCATAAAAAAGCCAATTGAAACCAGAAATACCAAAAGACGGTATTCAGGATGCAGGGCTTGATGGGTCGGTGTTTGGTTCATAACTCGGCAAAATGGACATTTGGTCTAGTTTAAACCATTTTGCAATCTAGCGGACTGCATCTATAAAAACATGAAAAGTGTTTGAAAATTCAAGGAAATGCAATGAAATTGTCATCTATTTGTCACCGATTATTCACTTTGAGTTTGTAAGTTGGGTGCATTTAGAAAAATGATGAGTAATTTATGAAAACGCAAATTTCTGCATTAATGTTGGCTTTATTGTCTGTGGGGATGGTGGGCTGTAATGATAATAATGATCCTATTCCTGTAAAAGAAGAAGTTGTTGAAGCAACACCTACAACAATTAGTTTGGAGCGTTTAGGGGAATACGATGCACAAGTTTTTGGTGCGAGTGCTGCGGAAATTTCTGCTTATGATGCTGAAAGTAAACGTTTATTTGTAGTCAATGCGAAAAATGGCGTGGTCGATGTACTGGATTTAAGCAACCCAAGTGCACCTGTTAAGCTGAACAGCTTGGATGCCAAGACTCATTTAGCGAATTCTGAAGTCAATAGTGTTGCGGTACATCAAGGTATTGTCGCTTTAGCTGTTCAGGCAACACCTAAAACTGATAAAGGCATCGTGGCATTTTTTAAAGCCAAAGACCTGAGCTTTATCAGCAAAGTTGAAGTCGGTGCATTGCCTGATATGTTGACTTTTACTCCAGATGGCAAAAAAGTCTTGGTTGCCAATGAAGGTGAGCCAAATGAAGGTTATAAGATTGATCCAGAAGGTTCAATCAGTATTATTAATCTAACTGACATCAACAAGCCTACTGTAAAAACTGCAGATTTTCAGGCATGGAATACACGTAAGCAGGAATTGCTTGATGCGGGCGTGCGTATTTTTGGGCCAAATGCGACTGTCGCACAAGATTTAGAGCCTGAATATATTGCGGTGAGTGACGATGGTAAAACTGCTTGGGCAAGTCTACAAGAAAACAATGCTATTGCTGTGATTGATTTGATTCAAGACCAAGTGGTCGATATTTTCCCCTTGGGCTATAAAGACTTTGGCTTAGCTGCAAATGCTTTAGATGCTGGTGATCGTGATTGTGTTGTTGGTAAACAAGACTATAACGGTAAAACGATTACAGCCTGTGCTAAAAATGAGGGGATGATTAATATTCAAGCTTGGCCAGGCTTATACGGCATGTATATGCCAGATGCAATTGCGCAATATCAAGCCAATGGACAAAGCTACTTGGTCACTGCCAATGAAGGTGATGCGCGTGAATGGTTGGTTGATGAAGACTTATATTTTGGTACGGATGAAATAACTCAGGGTTATGCAGAAGAAATTCGTGTTAAACACTTATTCAATAATAAAGGCTTCAGTACCATGGGCGATTATGCAGCGCATTTACGTCTATTAAAGTCAGGGGTTAAAGGCGCAAAGCTTGATTCAAACGTATTTAAAGCATGTACCACTACAGATGCCAATGAAGTTTGTGCAGATAATTTAATTAAAGATTCACAATTGGGTCGTTTGACGATTACTTGGACGCAAGGTTACAAGAAAGATACAAATGGTGAGCCTGTGCTAGACAGCGATGGTTTCATGACCTATGACAAACTATATGCTTATGGTGGCCGCTCGTTCAGTATTGTAGATCCTAAAACCAAAAAAATTGTTTGGGACTCAAAAAATGACTTTGAACGTAAAGCTGCTGAATTATTTCCAGAATACTTTAATACCAATCATGAAAAATTAAGTATAGATGATCGTAGTGACAATAAAGGCCCTGAGCCTGAAGGCATTGCTTTAGGTAAAATTGGTCAAAAAACTTTTGCCTTTATTGGGTTGGAGCGTATGGGTGGCATTATGGTGTACGACATTACCCAACCGACACAAGCATCTTTTGTTGAGTATTTTAATGATCGTAAGTTTGGTGAAACTCGTACATCTTTCGATGCAGAAGGTAATGAGGTTACCGTTGAAAATTCAAATCTCGGTCCCGAAGGTTTGATCTTTATTGCAGCCAAAGACTCGCCTAACGGCAAGCCACTGTTAGTTGTGGGTAATGAAGTCAGTGGAACTACTGCCGTCTACCAAATCAAGCTTAACTAACAGCATTGCAAAATTAGAAATCTATTAAAGAGGGCACTTTGGTGTTCTCTTTTTTGTGCTGTAAAAACCAATGAACAGTGAATTAAAAAAAGCGAGTCACCGACTCGCTTTCACTTTCATTTTTATTGCTATTTCATGTAGCTAAAAAAGTTCAACCCACAAAATGACGTGGAGAATCCAAATTCTTCAAGGCATTAATAATTTTATGGGAGTGGTTACACACGATCAGTTTAGCGCGGTGCTGTGGTGGTAAAAAACCTTCGTGCACCGCATGATCTAATTGCTGAATCAGAGCATCATAAAAGCCATTCACATTATATAAAATCATCGGTTTTTGGTGCTGATTCAATTGCCCCCAAGTGGCAATTTCCAAAATTTCTTCAAAAGTACCCAAGCCACCTGGTAACGCCACAAAGGCACTGGCACGATCTGCCATCATCGCCTTACGCTCATGCATGCTTTTTACTACGTGTAATTCGGTTAAATTACTGTGGGCAATTTCATAATCCAGCATAAATTCAGGAATTACTCCCACCGCTTGCCCACCATGTTGCACAACGGTGTCAGCAACCAAACCCATTAATCCAATACTCGCGCCGCCGTAGACCATACCAAAGCCTTGCTCGGCTAGTTTTCTTGCCAGTTGTACTGCTTTTTCCTGATAAATCGGGTTATTGCCAGAGCGCGAACCACAGTACAGTGCCACTAAAGGTTGAGAGGTTTGAGGAGATGGATTATTGATATATTGGGTCATTCTTAATTCGCTATTCATTTATTTTCTTCACCATAGCATGTTCTTTTTGTTGGCTCTAGCTTAGTACTCAAATATGACAAACCCGTCAGTATGCAGTGTTCAATTTGCAAAGATTTGTGAAAGTGCTGCATTGACGTGGATGATGTCGCAAAAAGGGGATGAATCTGAGCGCAAACTTTCCTATACTCAAAGCTTGTCTGACAACTATAGAATCGTCATGGACAGTGGCAGTAGTCGCACCGAACGAATATTTTTAAATTACATGCTGTGCCAACCAGAGCAAGCAAACTTATCTTTTCAGTGTCATCGCCGTGTGGCACGTTTGACCCATGATATTCAGGAGAAGAGCGCATGATCTTTGAATGGATGTCTGACCCCGCTGCGTGGGTTGGGTTATTGACCCTGATCGTACTCGAAATTGTATTAGGCATTGATAATTTGGTGTTTATTGCCATTTTGGCAGAAAAGTTACCGCCAGAACAACGAAATACGGCACGGGTGGTGGGCTTGCTTCTCGCCTTGGGGATGCGCCTGATTTTACTCGCCTCTATCGCGTGGGTCGTCACTCTGACCCAACCACTGTTTCATATTTTTGAACATCCTTTCTCTGGACGTGACCTGATTTTACTGTTTGGTGGTGTGTTCCTGTTGTTTAAAGGCACCATGGAACTGCGCGAACGCATTGAAGGCAAACCAGCACTAAAAGAAGAAAACCCTGTGCACGCGACTTTCTGGATGGTGATTGTGCAGATTGTGGTGCTAGATGCGGTGTTCTCACTCGACAGCGTGATTACCGCTGTGGGCATGGTGCAGCATTTATCGGTCATGATGATTGCGGTGATCATTGCGATAGGCATTATGTTGTGGGCGTCTAAGGCGCTCATGGACTTTGTCAATAAGCATCCTACCGTGGTGATTCTATGCCTGTGCTTCCTGATGATGATTGGTTTCTCATTGGTGGTGGAAGGTTTTGGTTATCACATTCCAAAAGGCTATTTATATGCCGCCATCGGTTTCTCGGTGATGATTGAATTCCTGAACCAAACCATCCGCAGAAATCAGGAAAAAACCGTGACCACCACCGATTTACGCTACCGTACTGCTTCGGCTGTGATGCGGATGTTAGGTGGCAAAAGTCAAAATACGACAGAAAGCAGTCATATCAACGAAGATGTTTTGGCTACCCGCGCCTTTGCTGATGAAGTCTTTGATGCTGAAAATGGCGTCTATCACAGCGTGATGGTACAAGGAGTGTTGGGCTTATCTGAGCGTCCTGTAAAATCGGTGATGACGCCACGTCCTGAACTGGAATGGATTGATTTAGACGAAGATGATGCCTCAATTCGCAGCCAATTATTAAGTATGACCCATTCACGAGTGATTGTGGCACGTGGTGAACTGGACAATATCTCAGGCATTGTCTTAACCCATAAAGTCATGAATCAATACATTGAAACAGGTGTACTGGACTTTGAAACACATTTGCGTGAACCCGTGATTGTGCATGAAAATGCCCAAGTTTTGATGGTGATGGAGCAATTGCGTCAAGCACCGCTGCAAATGGCGATTGTGCTGAATGAATATGGCTCGATTGAAGGCGTTGCCACACCTATTGATATTCTGGAAGCAATTGCAGGCGAATTCCCTGATGAAGATGCTCTCGAAGCCAGTGCTGAAAGTTTGGAAGATGGCACATTATTGCTAGATGGTTCCATTGATATTCGTCACGTATCTTTATTATTAGGTCGTGATTTGGTGGATGAAAGCGAGCAATATTCAACTTTATCAGGCTATATTTTATTCCATTTGGGACGTTTGCCTGAAAATGGTGAGAAATTGCTTTCCGATGGTTATGTTTTTGAAATTGTGACCATGGATGGACATAAAATTGAAAAAGTGCATTTGATTCAGCAGGAATCTTCAAGCGCATCATAAACTGAACGCCAAACTGCATTTCAGTCTTGTGCTTCCGCTAAAATAGCCTGCATTGTCAGGCTGTTTTGGGGCTGTTGCCATTGCAAATATAGACGAAGTGTCAACAGACCCTATTATTGATTTAAATTTCTGGAATTTTCTATGCATCACTTGGCATGTCCGTGCGGGCAAGGTGATTATCAATACTGCTGCCAACCTTTACACGTAGGGCAGGCACATGCGGAAACTGCAAGCCAACTCATGCGTTCACGCTATAGTGCTTTTGCCTTACAACAAATTGATTATATTGTGCAAACCACTGCGCTAGGACAACAGGCAAGTCTGGATGTTGGCGCAATTGCAGATTGGAGCAAGTCGAATCAATGGTTAAAGCTCGAAGTGCTGAATAGCAATGAAAAGTTAGATAAAAGCCATGCCCAAGTTGAATTTAAAGCCCATTACCATGATGCTAAGCAGGCGCAAATTCACCATGAAATTTCCCATTTTGTGCAACATCAGGCACGCTGGTATTTTCTAGATCCGACCACAGGGCAACAGCCGACCATGAAACAGCCGTGTATTTGTGGTTCGGGTAAAAAATTTAAGCAATGTTGTGCGCAATTTTTATAACTTTATCTTGGTTTTTCGCTTATTATAACGCGCATCTATTGGCCTAGTGAAAGAAGGGCAAGTCCATGTTGTTGTTGGTCATTTACTTAATCGCGATTACCGCAGAAGCGATGACAGGCGCATTGTCTGCAGGGCGTCGCAGCATGGACTGGTTTGGTGTCACCTTAATTGCCTGTGTCACCGCATTGGGCGGTGGTTCGGTGCGAGATGTATTGTTGGGGCATTATCCGCTGACTTGGGTCAAACATCCTGAATATTTGGTGCTGACCTGTATTGCAGCTTTTATCACCATTTTAATTGCCAAATGGATGAGTCATTTACGTTCCATTTTCTTGGTGCTCGATGCTTTAGGCTTAATTGGCTTCACTATTATTGGTTGTCAAATTGCTTTGGAAATGGGGCATGGCTTTGTGGTGTCTGCCGTTGCAGGCGTCTTAACAGGTGTGTCAGGTGGGATTCTGCGTGATATTCTGTGTAACGATGTGCCTTTAGTGTTCCGCCGTGAGCTATATGCCAGTATTTCTTTTGTGTCCGTGATTTGCTATTGGTTGTGTATCGAAATCGGTTTGTCGCTTGAATTGACCGTGATCTCAACACTTGTTTTTGGTTTTACTTTGCGTTTGATTGCGATTTATTTTGGCTTAGAAATGCCTAAATTTATTTATCAGGACGATGATGAACATTCAGCATCCTCTAAAGATGAAACCTAATTGGTTATAAGAATTGTATTGAATATCTAAATAGAAGCGAACCGATCACCAGATCGGTTTTTTAATGCTATCCACATCCTGTCAATTCATAGTATAAAAATACAACAGCAGTTGTGTTTTAGCCCATATCCTTTTAGCCAACTTAAAGAGTGTGTTATGGATTTAGTTTCGCGTGTGCAACGTCTACCCATTGGAAAATTCCACTATAGCCTACTGGTGGTGATTGGTCTGGGCTGGATGTTTGATGCCATGGATACAGGACTGATCTCCTTTATTTTGGCAAAAATGGCAGAAGACTGGAGCATGACCCCTGCCGAAAAAGGCATGGTGGTGTCGATTGGTTTTGTCGGAATGGCCATTGGGGCAGTCTTTTCAGGTGGTCTGGCCGATAAAATTGGACGTAAAACTGTATTTGCCACCACCTTGGTGATTTACAGTCTAGCTACTGCCGCTTGTGCCTTTGCACCGAATTTAACTTGGTTACTGGTCTTTCGCTTTATTGTCGGTTTAGGTTTGGGCGGGCAGCTTCCCGTAGCGGTGACTTTGGTCAGTGAATACATTCCTGCGCATGTGCGTGGGCGTTTTATTGTATTGCTGGAAAGTTTTTGGGGCTTGGGGTGGTTATGTGCGGCATTGGTTTCTTATTTTGTGATTCCAAAATTTGATTGGCATACAGCATTTTTAATCGGTGGTTTGCCTGCCTTATATGCCTTGGTTATCTGGAAAAAAGTCCCTGAATCTATCCCATATCTGATCAATCGTGGTCGTATTGCCGAAGCACATGCACTGGTACAAAAGTTTGAGCGTCAATGTGGGGTAGAAGTCATTGAACAGATTGAAGTTCAGCCTGTTGCCGCTAAACAGCATATCTCTTTTACCCAACTGTGGTCGGGGCCATTTGCACGCCGTAGTTTAATGCTGTGGCTGATTTGGTTTGGCATTGTCTATTCCTATTATGGCATTTTCACTTGGTTGCCTAGTCTGTTGGTGCAGCAAGGCTACAGCATCTTGCAATCATTTGAATACGTGTTGGGCATGATTTTGGCGCAATTACCTGGTTATATTGCAGCCGCCTGGTTGGTCGAAAAATTAGGACGCAAAGCCACACTGGCAGGTTTTATTGGCATGTGTGCCGTATCGGCGTACTTCTTTGGTCAGGCGGATAGTGTGGCGATGATCATGTTCTGGGGCTGTTTGATGTCGTTCTTCAACTTGGGCGCTTGGGGGGTGCTATACACCTATACCCCAGAACAATACCCAACCAATATTCGTGCTTTTGGCTCAGGTTGGGCTTCGGCGATTGGACGCATGGGCGGTATTGTCGCCCCGATGGTGGTCACGCACATGATGGTTATGCAAAATGGCTTTAGTTATGTCTTTATGATGTTTACAGCGGTTTTATTGGCTGTTGCTGTGGTGATTGTGGTGTTGGGTGAAGAAACCAAAGGCAGAACTTTAGAGTCGATGGGTTTGTAAGCTTAAAATAAATCCATCTTCCAACTTGAAATGACAGTCAGCGTAAACCTGCTTGAGGGATTTACGCTTACTGGCTCCAAGATTTAGCAGTCAGGACGAATTCCTGATTTAAAGCCAAGGAGATATTTTGCATGTTAAAACTATGCCGATCTTCAGGAAGTTGTAACAATAATGGTAAGCGTGTTATACCATTTTCACCATTGGCAAAAGCATAGTGACGGATTTTAGGGTCAATTCTGCTAATGAGATTCTTGGCTTCTAAATAAACACTTTGTTGGTTTGCCTGTTTTTGAATACTAATAATTCCAATATAACAGCGATCTTGAATATAAATTAGGCTCTTTTTTAGCTTCTCTATTTTCACCTGATTATTTTCAGATTTTTTCAGCAAACGTTTAAAAAATCCCGCTTTTTCATTTGTTTGAATTTCTCGTTCGAGACTACGTATTTGTTGTTGTATATTGCGGCTCTGTTCAATCGCAGCATTCACATGCTCTCTGATCTTTTGAACAGGGGCGATTACCGCATTTAAATGTCGTTGATAGTGATATTCATCTTCAAAGAGCACAAAAACTTCTGCGCGACGCTGCACCAATAAATGCAAATATGCAATCAAACGATATTTAAAGCTGCGGGCGTAGGGATTAAATTGCAACATGGGTTCTTGAGATAAAGCTTCAAACTGATGTAAGAGTTCAGTCATTAAACGTTTCAGATTTAAATAACAAAACTCTAATTCATCAGACTGTTGCACACTTTGTTTTAAACCTCTTGCAAATGGTTCAAGCACTTGCAAGCAAAGGTCTTTTTCTAAGCAATCTAAATGCTCTTTGACTAAATAATCTGTAGAAAAACCTTGAATATCCACCACTTTTTTCATTTGTGGTAAAAGTTGCTCTTGCTTATATAGGTGTAAAGATTCAATCAACTCCACAATATTCGGATTCATTTGACGTTGAATGCCGATAATTTGTGTCATTTGCTGTTTAAAATTTTCAATATAATCAATTTGATCTAACTTTTTCGGATCAAGAACTAAACCACTAATATAGAATTTATTTTCTACGCCAAAGTTTTCTTCTGTTAAAAAGCGTCGAATGGAATAAGCAGATACACGGCTGTCGTAGGAACTACTCACAATAAAATAGTAATCTGTAGCATCGATAATTTCAAAGTCACGAACATGCAGTTCATGAACAAAGTAATCCTGAAAAATTGATGGTTTTTGTTGTGCATATTCACTTGGTAAAATATAAGCAAACCAATTGCCCAAAATTTCACTTTTCATAAACACTTCAAAGATAAAACTACGAATTTGTGCTTGATCTAGATTGCGATGGTTAGTTGTAACAGTGAAGTCTAAATCACGAATAATTAAAGCAGCATCATATAAAAACGCTTTTTTGAGTAAAAGTTGGGCTTGAATATCCTGTGGCTCATGTAATTCAATTTGATTCATTTCATGAATCACCGTTTCTAGAAAATCGGCGATTTGAAAGTCGGTTTGGTATGTTTCTAAATAGTCAAAGCTACTTTGTACGTTTTTGGCGAGTTGTAATAATTCTGGATGCTGTGTGTACTGTGGAATGTCTTGCAGACGGATGTAACCATGAAATTCAAAGGTTTCTGTAAGATAATTCCAGTGAATATTTTTGGGTTTTAAGTATCGGTCTTCTATTTTTTCATGCAGTTCTTTAGGTGTAGCGGAAAGAATTGCGTTTAGCTGCTGCTGCCATTTATTATCAAGAATAGGATCAATTTGTTTTAACTTTACCCGAAGCTGATAAGGAATATAGGTCTGCATAGCGAAATCCAAAAGAACCGTTACAATAAATTTAAACTTTCAATAAAAAACTGCAGTGTGTTTTATATCACAAAAAACAGCATTTATATTGAAAAAACTAAAGGAATTTTTATGTAATAAGTATTGTTTCAAACATCTATAACGTGTCAATAGAGCCTCATAGAATGACTTGTTAGAATATTGCATTGCTGTTTTTATAAAATGAATATTTTTACGGCATAAGACACAAATTGTCGCAGAGCATCCCTACTAACTCTTGTGCAGGATGCTGCTGCGGCATAGCATAAGCCGATTGATACAAAAACAAATGATTTAGGACGACAGGTTTTATGACCAGCCTTGCGCATCATGCAACAGAAAACCGTTCCGTAGCAGAATTTACCGAACGTGCATACCTTAACTATGCCATGTACGTGATTATGGATCGTGCATTACCCCATATCAGCGATGGTTTAAAACCTGTACAGCGCCGTATTGTGTACGCCATGAGTGAGCTTGGACTCAAACACAGTGGCAAACCGAAAAAATCGGCACGTACCGTGGGGGATGTATTGGGTAAATACCATCCGCATGGTGATTCTGCTTGTTATGAAGCCATGGTCTTGATGGCGCAGCCGTTCAGTTATCGTTATCCATTTATTGAAGGACAGGGTAATTGGGGTTCACCCGATGATCCTAAATCCTTTGCGGCCATGCGTTATACCGAAGCCAAACTATCGCAATATAGTGAAGTGCTTTTGGCTGAATTGGGGCAAGGTACTTGTGACTGGCAAGATAACTTTGATGGCTCATTAAAAGAACCTGTCAATTTGCCTGCGCGTGTACCGAATATTTTGCTTAACGGCACCACAGGTATTGCCGTGGGGATGGCGACCGATATTCCACCGCATAACTTGCGTGAAGTGGTGAAAGGCACAATTGCCCTGATTCGCAACCCAAATTTAACCGATGAAAAAGTCGCAGAATATATTCCTGCACCAGATTTACCTACCAAAGCTGAAATTATTACCCCGCCTGAAGAATTGCTGAAAATGCAAAGTACAGGTCGTGGTAGTTACCGTATGCGTGCGGTGTACAGCATCGAAAAAAATGAAATCGTAATTACCGAATTGCCGTATCAGGTTTCGGGTTCAAAAATCATTACCCAAATTGCTGATCAGATGCAGGCGAAAAAACTGCCGTTGGTGAGCGATGTGCGTGATGAATCTGACCATCAAAACCCAACCCGTTTGGTGATTGTACTGCGTTCCAACCGTATTGATGCCGAAGCAGTGATGAGTCACTTATTTGCCACAACTGACTTGGAATCGAGCTATCGTGTCAATATGAACATGATTGGCGCAGATGGTCGTCCGCAGGTGAAATCGATTCGTCGTATTTTGCTGGAATGGATTGAGATTCGAAAAAATACCGTCACACGCCGTTTGCAATATCATCTCAATAAAATCGAAAAGCGATTGCACATTTTGGCAGGTTTGCTGATTGCCTATTTAGATATTGATACCGTGATTCGGATTATTCGTGAAGAAGATCATCCTAAAGCCGAGTTGATGGCGCATTTTGGTATTGATGAAATTCAGGCTGAAGCCATTTTGGAATTAAAGCTGCGTCATTTGGCTAAGCTTGAAGAAATGGAAATTCGTCGTGAACAAGAAGAATTAGAAGCACGCGCTGCCATTATTCGTGAACAATTGGCGAATCCTGAATCATTGAAAAATTTAATTATCAGTGAGTTGAAAGAAGACGCGAAAAAGTTTGGTGATGATCGTCGTTCACCAATTGTATTGCGTGCCGAAGCGACTGCGATTAATGAACAAGATATGCTACCTGCCGACCCTGTAACGGTGGTGTTGTCTGAAGCAGGCTGGATTCGTTGTGCCAAAGGGCATGAGGTCGATGCGGAAAATCTAAACTTCCGTGCAGGTGATCAATATCTCAGTCATGCGCAAGGCAAGTCTAATCAGCGCGTTTATATTTTAGATGATACGGGACGCAGTTATGCGTTGCCAATTAATAGCTTGCCTTCGGCACGTGGCTTGGGAGAACCATTAAGTTCAAAACTTGCCCCTGCCAGTGGCGTTGGCTTTAAACAATTGCTGATTGCCGATGATGAAGCTGAAATTTTAGCAGCCAGCAGTAAAGGTTACGGCTTTAAAACACAGGCCAAACAGCTAGATACCAATGCCAAAGCAGGTAAAGCATTCCTGTCTTTGCCCGAACAATCGACAGTGATGAACTTGCAAATGATTGAACACGCGAGTCATGTTGCACTGCTCAGTTCAGCAGGGCGTTTACTGGTGATTGAGCTGTCAGAATTGCCAATTTTGAATAAAGGTAAAGGTAATAAATTGATACAACTTGAGGAAAAAGATCAGTTGGTGTCTATGTTACCTTTAAGTTTAGATGAAGCAATTCAAGTATTTGCAGGACAGCAACAACTCAAACTCAAAGGTGACGATTTGCTGAAGTATGTGGCCAAGCGCGGCACGAAAGGTCAGCTCTTACCACGCGGTTACCAAAAAGCAAATAAACTGTTAATTCAAAGATAATACTAGCGTTTTTTAAGCAAAATACGTTATATATGGTTTGTATTCGTGAAAATGGATGCAATACGGGACATAAACAAGCAAACAACGACGTCCTGTATTGAGAAAAACAGTTTAAAACTAAGGATTATTGATTGGAGA
Organism: Acinetobacter sp. YT-02; assembly: GCF_002412355.1. Classification (NCBI taxonomy): domain Bacteria; kingdom Pseudomonadati; phylum Pseudomonadota; class Gammaproteobacteria; order Moraxellales; family Moraxellaceae; genus Acinetobacter; species Acinetobacter sp. YT-02. The sequence goes on along the minus strand of NZ_NOZT01000032.1, from coordinate 15,133 downwards.
AATTGGCATTATGGAAAAGATTTGGTTTGCTGAATACCAAAAGACAGGGATTCCAGAAACTGTAGAACTGCCTGCAGAAAATACGTCACTCGTAGACATTTTTGAACGTAATTTTCAAAAATTTGGTTCACGTGATGCCTTTATCTTTATGGATAAGGTTTTAAGCTTTAGTGAACTAGAAGAAGCTAGCCGTAAATTTGCAACTTATTTACAAAGTTTAGGTTTGGCACCGGGCTCGCGTGTTGCGGTGATGATGCCGAACGTACTTCAATATCCTGTGGTTGCACTGGGGGTGTTCCGCGCAGGTTTAGTATTGGTGAACGTGAACCCACTTTATACTTCACGTGAGTTAGAGCATCAATTAAATGACTCTGGTTCTGAAGTTTTAGTCATTATTGAAAACTTTGCATCCGTTTATCAGGCGATTATTGGTAAAACTCCTGTGAAGCATGTTGTTGTTGCTTCTGTGGGCGATATGCTAGGTGCATTAAAAGGCACGTTGGTGAATTTTGTTTTACGTTCAGTGCGTAAGCAAATTCCTGCATGGAACATTCCGGGTCACGTTAAATTTAACGCAGCAATGTCTAAAGTAAGCCCAAGCAACTACAAACGCCCAAGCTTAACTTTAAGTGATACGGCTGTGTTGCAATACACGGGTGGTACAACAGGTGTATCTAAGGGTGCAGAATTAACACACCGCAACCTTGTGGCAAACATGCTGCAATGTGATGGTATTTTCCAGAGTAAATTCGGTGCACAAGATGGTCAGCCAGATGACCGTATTTTCTGTGCATTGCCGCTGTATCACATCTTTGCATTCATGGTGTGTGCGCTTTACGGCATGTACAAAGGTCAGGCAAACGTCTTAATTCCAAACCCGCGTGACTTACCTGCGGTGATGAAAGAATTACGCAAATATCAACCAACTTTCTTCCCTGCGGTGAATACTTTATTCAATGCGCTTGTGAACAATGAAGAGTTTAAACAGCTTGATCACAGCAAATTGAAAATGGCGATGGGCGGTGGTATGGCCGTATTACCATCAACTGCTGAAGCATGGAAAAAAGTCACAGGCACTAACATTATTGAAGGTTATGGCTTGTCTGAAACTTCACCAGTTGCAACGGCAAACCCACCTGCATCTGAAGAATTTAGTGGCACAATCGGTATTCCATTACCATTAACTGAAGTGGCTATTTTGGATGATGATGGCAATGAAGTTGCACTGGGTGAGCAAGGTGAAATTTCAATCCGTGGTCCACAAGTCATGAAAGGCTATTGGAACCGTCCAGATGAAACCGATAAAGTGATGATTAATGGTTTCTTCCGTACAGGTGACATTGGTGTCATGGATTCACGTGGCTATGTGAAAATTGTAGACCGTAAAAAAGACATGATTTTGGTATCAGGCTTTAACGTGTATCCATCTGAAATTGAAGAAGTGATTGCGAAGCATCCGAAAGTATTGGAAGTGGCAGCCATTGGTGTACCAGATGAAAAATCAGGTGAAGTGCCAAAACTGTTTGTGGTGAAAAAAGATCCATCATTAACCACAGAAGAAGTATTAGCATTCGCTAAAGAGAACTTAACTGGCTATAAACGCCCGCGTTATGTGGAGTTTATGGATGAATTGCCAAAATCGAACGTAGGCAAAATCTTGCGTAAAGATTTGCGTAAAACTGCGTAATTCATTCTGCTTTGAAATAAAAACGCCCCCGAAAATTCAGGGGCGTTTTTTTATATGCTTAGAAAATAGATTGTTTCTTGTTCGATAAAGGCAAAAGTATTACTCTTTCATCAGCCAACGGTCAAAGTAACGACGCCCAACACCCACAATACCCAAGAAAATAAACATCGCACCAAATTGGCGGCTAAAACCTGATTGATTAAAACTGCCATAACTTAAAATATTATCAATTAAGCAATACACCACAATCACAATAATCCAGTGCCAGAGCGGTAAGCGCTTAATCCCTACCGCATAAAACGCCACCCAAAGTACAACGAAGGTAAAAATGGTCGACCATACGTTCATGTTGGCGCAAATCACCATCAATAAAAATGCCACAATAGGCAACACAATTTTTAAAACACGATCCACTCGCAGTTGATGTTGGCGCTGCTTTTCAAGTACATCTAACATTTCCTTTTGATCTGGGCTGACCATAATGGATCCTTTATACAATTGCTTAAAACATGCTATTTAACAAAATTTATTCAAGAAATGCCATGTTATGATAAGTTCTCAATACAGTTTATGAGAAAAAATTGATGCAAAGCATAAGTGGAATTGTTTATCTAATTATTATTGCTTGCTTATTGCCGTATGTCTTTGCTGTTGTCGCAAAAATGGCAGGCGGCTTTAAACGTGAAGATAACCAAAATCCACGTGAATTTTTAGCCAAAACCACAGGTTTTGCTGCACGTGCTAACGCCGTACAGCAAAACAGTTTTGAAAGCCTGCCTTTATTTATTGCTGCAGTGCTCATGGCGGAATATATGGTCATCCCACAAGTGGTGGTGATGATGTTTGGTATTGCTTATATTGTGCTGCGCATTATTTATGGAATTTGTTATTTAGCCAATTGGGCGACGTTGCGTTCAATTGTTTGGATGCTGTCTTTACTTTGTCCAATTTGTATTTTGCTGATGGTGATTAAACTGACCTGATCAAGTCATGTCTGAAAATATGTATTTTTGCCTTGCAGATGTATAATCGCGCAGTAATTCAGGACAGAAAACCGTTATAATTGACGCGGTTTTAAAAAGATTTAACTTGTTTAAGAGTGATGCTATGAGCTACAGCAATATCCCTGCGGGTAAAGATGCACCAAATGACATCTATGTGATCATTGAAATTCCTGCCAATGCAGCGCCAATCAAATACGAAATTGACAAAGATTCTGATGCATTATTTGTAGACCGTTTCATGGGTACAGCAATGTTCTACCCAGCGAACTACGGTTATGTACCAAATACACTTTCATTGGATGGTGATCCGCTAGACGTATTGGTTGTGACTCCACACCCAGTAGAGCCAGGTTCTGTGATTCGTTGCCGCCCAGTGGGTAAATTGAACATGGAAGATGATGGTGGTATTGATGCGAAATTGGTTGCCGTTCCGCACGAAAAATTAACCCCAATTTATAAAGATGTTCAAGAATATACGGATCTTCCACCATTATTGATCAGCCAAATTGAACATTTCTTCCAGCACTACAAAGACTTAGAGCCAGGCAAATGGGTGAAGTTAAGCGGTTGGGAAGGTGCTGATGTTGCGAAACAAGAAGTATTGAACTCAATTGAAGGCTACAAAGCTGCAAATCCATAATTTGCGCGCAGTCTATTTAGCTTTCACATGAAAGCTAAAATATAAAAAACCTGCACAGAATATGTGCAGGTTTTTTATTGGGTTGGCTATTCCGAGAAATTAGAATAATTTCACAGGAATATCTAACCAGATACGCCATTCATTAGTTGAGCCAATACCTTCGCTGTTATTCACTTTTTGGTTATTGTAGCTACTACTTGAACGCAAGTAAGAGTAGCGTAAGCGTAAGCTCGCATCTTTAAATGCACCAGATTGAACGGTGTATTTCACTTGGTTGAAAAATTCATGTTCTTCAGCTTGATCAATAATTTCAGTTCGATTGTTGCGATCCGCAACATCAATATCCCAACCGTAAACAAATGCACTTGTCCAGTTCAAGCCAGGTAAACCGTGGTTTTTAAAGTTGTAGTTATATTGCAAGCCAACTGATTTTTCATCATTGCCGTTGAAATCAGATAAGTATGAATTTGGTACATAAATACTTTGTAGACCATCTGCATTGTATGCATAGTCGTAACCTGTATTGCCAGCATTATCTTGATAAGCCAGCATTACATTGTGAGCATCTTTATTATAGGTTGCCGAAACTCCCCAAATAGTGTTTTCACGGTCTGCAAGGTTATCTGTAGTATGTGAACCTGTGGCTGCACCAGCTTCCCACTGTGTGTTATAAGCCACAGCATCTAAGGTTACATTTGCATCGTTAGGTACAGCAAAGTTGTAATTTGCATTGGCATAGTGGCGTTCTAATTTATCTTTAACATCTACCCCATAATAAGAGGCATTAACTTGGTCGTTAAATTTGTATTTTGCACCCCAGAAAATAGCACTATCCAAACCTTGTTGGTCTGAGCTGATGTCATTTGACCATTGGTTTTTAGTAAATTTACCACCAATTAACGTCAAGTCTTTAATTTCGTTACTTTCAATATAAAGACCAGTGTAGTATTCAGGTGTTAAGCGTGCTGTATTGCTTGCAATTACTGGTATTTCAGATACTTGCGTACCATATTTAGCTGTTGTATTTGATACGCGTGCTTTTACATAAGCACCACCACGTGCCCAGTGGTCATAAGCAGAACCATCGTTGTGGACTGGAATCATTTGGTTGCCAGTATTTTTGTTTTCACCTAGTTTGAATGAAGCATCACCAATGATACCTGCACCAAAACCAACAATACCTTTAGTAAAGCCAGAATCTAGATTGATAATTGCTGTTTGAGCTGCAGAGCTTGTGTCGTTTGTTAGTCCATCTTTTTTATCACGATTCAAATAACCTGTACGGAATAAAACCGAACCGTTTGCGTCTTCTACAAAGCCTTTAGATTCACTTTGTTCGCTAGCAAATGCAGTTGAAACAAGCGCTGCGTTGATCAGCAACGCAAGTGTTAATTTTTTAGATTGCAGCATTGGGAGATGGCCTCATGCAGTAAATGTGTAGTTGAAACGTAGGCGAATTGTATCGCTATTTATGCGCGAAAATATCACTTTTAAAGCACTTATGACACTAAAGTTAAGCATTTTTTCGATAAACTGTGGGGTCATTAAAAATATCGACTTTTCAAAAGTTGAATAATTATTTTAATTTCTAGTAAAAATAAAAACATAATTTTAAATGAGCTGAACAGCTAGAATGGATGACTTGGGAGCAATGCTTTAAGTTTTTTGTAAATTTTAGCCATAAAATCATCTTTGTTTAATATTTCAGCAGTTTAAGTTAATAGTTTATGGCGAAATAAGTAAGTAAAAACCTAAAATTTTATGTTTATTTCATCTTGTTAAGTATTTCTTCAAAAGTGCGGTTTTAAATTTAAGAATAGATAAGGTTGTATATTTTGGTTTTTATTTGAACTAAAAGTATAAAAAATAGAATGGTGTTGATGGGGTAACTAATAGTTTTTAGCTATGAGGTGTTTCATGTGAAATACGGTGTTTTATTTGTGCTGTTTTTGATGAATTTGACCCAGTAAGCATTTCTCTTTTTGCTAAATTTTTAAGTGTAATAACTTCAGAAGATATTGCATCGACCTGTCACAATGCTGCTGAAATCTCACATTGGCTATTCGGTTTAACAATTTGAATGATATGCATGTTCTTGGTGCAAAAAAATTATTCGTATTCAAACAATATTTTTCTAGGCCAAACATGCTGTTCGCCCTTAATGGGAAAGGGGCTGTAAGCATATGAGTAATGACTTTGTCCCAGTTTTTAGTATATGCAAAGATGTGCGAATAAATGTTATTGCACTTTTTTAGGCAGTTTAAATTTGAGTTCTAAGTCAGGTACATCAAAAATGTTGCAATGTATTCTGTATTTACACGGTAAATATGACTTATACATCTATGTAAAAAGAATGAACAAAAGTGAGTTGTAGACCATAGCGATGAAAATAAGAAATTTATTAATTTAAAAATAAATATAAATAACAATCATTTAGATGTGGTTGTGAGCCTATTCTGAGTATGGAAAATCTTGTTTTTTTGAATGTTGGCACACGGTTTGCAATCCTCCATGTGAGTTAAACAACAATAGACACAAGCATCTCATCAGATGCAGGGGGAAAATCATGAACATGGGATTTAAAACACTTTTTGCAGCAGCGATGATGGCAGCATCTGGTCTAAGCATGGCATCAGAATCAACTTCAGCATTGTCTTTTAGTGGTACTGCGGCAATGACCAGTGATTATCGTTTTCGTGGCATGACACAAACAATGAGTGATCCTGCGGTGCAAGCGGGTTTTGCGTTGAGCCATGATTCAGGCCTTTATGCTGGTGTGTGGGGTTCCAATGTCGATTTTGGTGGCACAGCGCATTTAGAACTTGACCCTTATTTGGGTTATGCCACTACTTTAGACAGTTTTGCCAGCAAGCCATTATTAGACGTGGGTTTTTGGTATTACGCCTACCCAAGTGAGAGCGATTTAAACTGGCTCGAAGCTTATGCAAAATTAGGTTTTAGTGATGTTTTGTTTAAAGATGCCAGCTTATTAACAGCCATTAACTACAGTAATGATTTCTTAGGTGGTGACACCGATGCTTGGTATTTCAATGCCACTTATACCGCACCCATTGGAAGTACCGGCTTTTCTGGGGTTGCTGGATTAGGTTACACCCAAGCAGATGACTTTGATTTTGGCGGTGGAAAAGACAGCTATGTAGATTGGAAAGTCGGTGTAAGCTATAACTTTGCTTCAGTTGAAGGTTTATCTGGTGAATTGGCTGCTGTAGGAACTGATATTGATACCGATGGTTTTTCGCATGCGGCAAAGCGTGGCGTTGAAACAGGAGCTGTATTTACTTTAACTAAAGCCTTCTAAAGATAGGGCTAGGACGATAAATAAAAGCTTCAGTTTGGAGTGAAACTTAAAACAATAAAAACAACTCGCCCATTGTCAGGCATGGCAATGGGCTTTTTTTCATCTCTTAGACTTTCAATCAGGCTTCATGGGCACGATAAGACAGCGCTTCACTCAAATGTGGACTTTGAATCTGTTCACTTTGGGCTAAATCTGCAATGGTGCGTGCCACCCGTAACACCCGATGATACGCACGCGCCGATAAGTTCAAACGCTGCTGCGCAATGGCTAAAATATTTTGGGCAGTATTATCTAAGTGTGCAAATAGTTCTAATTGTTTGGGACTGAGCGCCATGTTTAAACACTCTTGGCGTTGCAATTGTCGTGTATATGCTTGAATGACACGGCTTCGCACGGTTTCAGAATTTTCCACTGGTCGGGTATCCTGTAATTCATGTGCTTGCAGAGGTGGTACATCAATGTGTAAGTCGATACGATCCAACAACGGTCCTGAAATACGGTTTTGATAGCGTTTAATACTTTCTGCAGAACACTGACAGCGCACATCTTGATTAAAAGCATAACCACAAGGGCAGGGATTCATGGCAGCAATCAGTTGAAAGTTGGCTGGAAAGGTAATTTGCCGAGAGGCGCGGGAAATCACAATTTCTTTGGACTCTAAAGGTTGGCGCAGCACTTCTAACACTTTTTTATCAAATTCAGGCAATTCATCTAAAAATAAAACGCCTAAATGCGCCAAGGTAATTTCACCGGGTTTGGGATATGAGCCTCCACCGACCAAGGCTACAGCAGAAGCGGTATGATGTGGGGCGCGAAAAGGACGCTGTCCAAACGTATGCGGGCTATTGGCCACTGAATAGATACTGGCAACCTCTAAATTTTCCTGCATATTCAATGGCGGTAAAATACTGGAAAGCCTAGATGCCAATAAGGTTTTGCCTGTACCGGGTGGGCCTTTGAATAGCAATGAATGTCCACCTGCAGCCGCAATTTCCAAAGCACGTCGTGGGCGCAACTGTCCTTTAACATCGACTAAATCAAAGGCGGAATGTGATAACTGTGGTTGGGCAGTCGCGGTGACTTTATCTAAAGGCTGGCTTTGTGCCAAATGTTCGCAAACTTGTTTTAAATGTGTGGCGGCAAAGACTTCAAAGTCAGGCAATTGAGCAGCTTCTTGTGCATTTTGTTCAGGTAAAACCAAACAATGCTGTGCCTGTTGGCAGGCAATCGCAATACTGAGTGTGCCTGTGGTGGGGCGCAATTGACCATCTAAAGCCAATTCTCCAATAAACTCTAAACCTTCAGTGCTTTGTTCGGGCAACTGTCCCGAAGCAATTAAAATGCCTAAAGCAATGGCTAAGTCCAAACGCGAACCATCTTTGGGCAAGTCGGCAGGTGCTAAATTAATGGTCAGACGTTTGGTCGGAAATTGAAAACCACTATTAATAATGGCAGAGCGTACCCGATCTTTACTTTCACGCACGGCAGCTTCGGCTAGACCGACAATGGTTAAAGAAGGTAAACCTTGACTCAGATGGACTTCAACTTCAATTGCAGGGGCGTGCAAGCCGAGCAGCCCCCGCGTATACACTTTGGCAAAAGACATTTTTATGATGATCCGTTTTGGTGCGTTATTTTTATAATGTTTGTTTTTTGTTTTTATGCACTCAATTGGTGCTTATTTTTTGAGTTGAATTTTCTGTTCCAGTGCTTCAACCTGTTTTAACAATTCATTTAAACGTAAGTTGGCATTATTGAGCGCAGTACGTTGGCGGTCTAGCTCATCTTGCGAGACCAAATCCATTTTGGTGACCGCTTCATTGAGCAAAGCACGTAAATTATGTTCTAAATCTTTTTTAGGTTGTTCAACTTGTTCCAAAATGGCTTGTAATAAAGTTTCAATCATTGTTGTTTCCACAAAGATGGAGAAAATGGAGGCAGTGTAGCACTGGTCTTGAATAGACTATAGCATTTCAGACGAAATATGGATTTATTCGATGAGTAAAATCGTAAATCTTCTAGTAAATATGTCTATTTTTTGAAGATCACAACCATATAAATGTATAAAATAAGGTATAAAGAAAACTCATGTCACTGTTTCTAATTTCCCCCGACCTTAGAACTTTGGCATGGAATTTGAACATAAAACCTTACTGGTGAATTAAGCCGAAGGAAAACACACATGAAGCTCGTAACTGCAATTGTAAAACCCTTTAAGTTAGATGATGTGCGTGAAGCATTATCTGAAATTGGTGTTCAAGGGATCACCGTAACAGAAGTCAAAGGCTTCGGTCGCCAAAAAGGTCATACCGAACTATATCGTGGTGCTGAATACGTCGTTGACTTCTTGCCTAAAGTTAAAATCGAAATCGCAATTAGCGATGAAATGGTCGATTCGGTGATTGAGTCAATCACTCGTGTTGCTAGTACAGGCAAGATTGGTGATGGCAAAATCTTTGTGACTAACCTCGAACAAGTCATCCGTATTCGTACAGGTGAAACGGGTGCAGACGCTGTTTAAGAAAATGGCACGAAGTTTGCTGAGTACCTAATAACTCACAAAAACAAAGGTCGGGGGACACAAATGAAAAAAATGCTACTCGCGCTGAGTCTATCAGGCGCACTTCTTGGTGGTTCTGTTGCTTGGGCTGAAGAAGCCGTAACAGCCACCGCACCAACTTCAGATGTTGCAGTGCTTGAAACTGCCGAAACATCTCCTATCGAAACAACAAATGCAACAGAAGTTGCAGCTGTAGCAGAAGTCAGCACGCCCGAAGCTGCTGAACCTGAAGCTGTATTAGATACAGGCGATACCGCTTGGATTTTAGTTTCGACTGCTTTAGTTTTACTCATGACCATTCCTGGTTTGGCACTATTTTATGGCGGTATGGTGCGTAAGAAAAATGTACTCAATACTATGGCTTATAGCTTTGTAGCAGCAGCCGTGGTCAGTATTGCCTGGGTGGCAGTGGGCTATAGTTTGGCTTTTGGTGAAGGTAATGCCTTTATTGGTGGTCTAGACAAAGTCATGCTGGCAGGCATTGGTACAGATGCTTTAAGCGGCAGCATTCCAGAAATTTTATTTGTGATTTTCCAAATGACTTTTGCCATTATTACTGTGGCCATTATCAGTGGTTCAATTGCAGAAAGAATGAAGTTTGGTGCCTTTGTTGCCTTTATCGCGATCTGGGTGGTCGTGGTCTATGCACCAATTACCCACTGGGTATGGGGTGGTGGTTGGTTAGGCAATGATGGTGCTCTCGACTTTGCTGGTGGTACTGTTGTTCATATTAACTCGGGTGTTGCAGGTTTGGTTGCTGCATACATGTTGGGCAAACGTATGGGCTTGGGCCGTGAATCTATGGCTCCGCATAACCTGACTTTGACTGTACTGGGTGCCAGTTTACTCTGGGTGGGCTGGTTTGGTTTCAACGGTGGTTCTGCTTTAGGCGCGAATGGTGCAGCGGGTTATGCCTTAGTTGTGACTCAAGTGGCAGCCGCAGCCGCAGCAATCGCATGGCTTGTTGTTGAAAAACTGGTACGTGGTAAAGGTTCGGTATTAGGTGCTGCATCGGGTGCTGTTGCAGGTTTGGTGGTGATTACTCCAGCAGCAGGTTTTGTGACTGTTGGTGGTGCATTAGCGATGGGTTTAATTGGTGGTGTCGTATGTTTCTGGGGTATTACTGCCTTAAAACGCGCCCTGAAAGCTGATGACTCTCTAGATGCCTTTGGACTACATGGTGTAGGTGGTATTGTCGGTGCAATTTTAACCGCCTTCTTTGCCAGCGAGTTTATTATGGGCGATGCTGCACCAAGCAACTTGATGAGCCAACTTTGGGTGCAAGTTGAAGGTGTGTTAGCGACCATTGCTTACTCAGCTATACTGACTTTCATCATCTTAAAAGTAATTGATCTAACCATCGGTATTCGTGTGGCTGCAGAAGATGAGCGTATGGGACTCGACTTAAGCCAACATGGTGAACGTGTAGAATAATTCAGACAGCACATAATCAATATATTGTGTAAAACAGCCCTTCGGGGCTGTTTTTTTTCTATATGTTGCGTAAAACTCTACAAAGTTTGGAAATTTTGCTACACTGCATTTTCATTTAAATTTGTGCAATTAAACCGCTATGCATTGTCCATTTTGCAACACTGCAGACAGTAAAGTGATTGACTCACGTTTGGCGGCAGAAGGCTGCCAAATTCGCCGACGTCGTGAGTGTATTGGCTGTGGTGAACGCTTTACCACCTTTGAAAGTTATGAAGTGGTCATGCCTCGGGTAATTAAATCCGATGGTAAAAGTGAGCCTTTCGATGAAGCCAAGTTGCGTCGTTCGTTAATGCATGCTTTGCAAAAACGTCCTGTGACCCAAGAGCAAATTGAAACGGTACTTAGTGACATCCAACTGCAAATTCGCCGTTTGGGAGAGCGTGATGTGAAATCACGTACCATTGGTGAGGTTGTTATGCAGGCTTTATTTGCATTGGATCATGTCGCTTATGTACGTTTTGCCTCGGTGTATCAAGACTTTCAGGATGTTGAAGCCTTCCGTCGCCAAATTGAACAAATGCAGTCGCGTGAGCAATAAAGCACAATGCCAGCATCTATTCCACAGCATCCATCCATGACTGAACTCAATACTGACGCGCAACCTGATGATCTTTTTTGGATGCGTCGTGCCATTGAACTGGCACGTTTGGGGCAATACAGCACTAAGCCAAATCCGAACGTGGGCTGCGTTATTGTTAAAGATGCCCAATTATTGGGCGAAGGTTTCCATCCGCGTGCAGGACAGCCACATGCCGAAGTCTTTGCTTTGCGTCAGGCCGCTGAACAAGCGCAGGGTGCAACCGCCTATGTGACCTTGGAACCTTGTGCACACTATGGGCGCACACCACCATGTGCCAAAGCCTTGGTTGATGCAGGCGTGGTCAAAGTGGTTGTGGCTTGTCCAGACCCAAATCCATTGGTGGCAGGTAAAGGCGTTCAGATTTTACAGGATGCAGGTATTCAGGTCAGTGTGGGCGTGGCAGAAGCTGAAGCAGCACAGTTAAATGCAGGCTTTTTAAAAGCTATGGCTACAGGTATGCCTTATGTGCGTTTAAAAATTGCCTCTAGTTTGGATGGTCGTACCGCCATGGCTTCGGGTGAATCTAAATGGATTACAGGGGCTGCAGCACGTGCAGATGTGCAACATTGGCGTGCAATTTCTGCAGCAGTCATTACGGGTATTGATACGGTACTGGCCGATGACTGTCTGCTTAATGTACGCCATTTAGAGGGTGTAGATGACATCCACAGCGTAGTACAACCTAAACGGATTATTTTAGATCGCCAAGGTCGTTTGCCTTTGAGCGCACAAATTTTGCAGCAGCCTGAAACGGTGATGGTGATGGGACCGTATCGTGCAGAGTTGGCTGCTTTGGGCGTGTTACAATTGGAATCACAACCTTTAGCCACCTTACTTGCCCAATTGGTACAGCAACATCAAATTTATGATGTATTGGTTGAAGCGGGAGCAACCTTATCGACCGCTTTCTTACAGGAAGGTTGGGTCGATGAAGTGATCAGCTATGTGGCACCTACATTGTTAGGGCGCTCGGCTCGTGCCATGTTTAATGCAGAATTTGAACAGATGGCAGAGCAACTTCGATTTAAACTTTGCGATGTCACTCAATTGGGTGATGACGTGCGCCTTAGGTTAATTCCTTCTCAAGAGACACTATGAGTTCAGAGTCAACGGTTTATCACAAACGTCGCCATGCGGCACGCACCACTGATGAATACTTATTCCATCAGTTAGTGCCTTATTTGGGCAATAAACGCCGTTTACTGCATCTGATTTTAGAAGCACTTGAACAGACAGGAACGCTGCATCCTAAAAATGGTCGTGCGCCAATTTTTGCCGATTTTTTTGCAGGTTCAGGAGTGGTATCACGTTTGGCGCGCCAAAATGGTTATCGGGTGATTGCCAATGACTGGGAACCGTACAGCCATGCCTTAAACCATGCGATTTTGGCCTGCACTGAAGCACCTGCGTTTAAAGAATTAGGTGGCTATCAAAAAGCCATTGATTATTTGAACCGTTTGCCTGAAGTCAAAGGCTGGGTGACGCATAACTTGTGCCCGCGCAATGACGAAATTTATGACCCAAGTCGTGACCGTTTATTCTTTAAACGTCGTAACGGCATGCGCATAGATGCGATTCGTCAGCAAATTGCCACGTGGCAAGCGCAGGGCGCCATTGATGATGTCGAGATGTCGGCATTGTTGGCGCCGTTGTTGTACTCTGCCAGTTTTGTCAGCAATACCAGCGGGGTGTTTAAAAGCTTCCACCATGGTTGGGGCGGTAAAACTAAAACTGCACTAGAACGAATTGAATCGTTATTGTGGCTCACGCCAAGCCGTTTTTGTGAAATTGGCGATGCCAGTAAACCTGCTGCAGAAATGTGGTGTGTCGATGCACAGCATCTGGCCAATCAAATGAGTGGTTTTGAGGTCGATGTTGCGTATTTGGACCCCCCATATAACCAACATGCCTATAGCAGTAACTATCATGTTTTAAATGCTTTAACGTTGTGGGATCAGGTCGATTTACCCACCCCAGACACCAAAGGCTTTAAAAGTGGTATTGACCGTGCATGGCGTAAGGAACGTCCAAGTCCATATAACTCTTCCAAGTATGCCAAAGAGGCTTATGAAACCTTATTGGAAACCATCAATGCACGTTTTATTCTGACCAGCTATTCTACCGATGGTAATATCAGTGCCACAGACTTGCTACAAGCTAACTTAAAGCGTGGCCGAGTGACATTATTGACCCAAGATGTACCACGTTATCGTGTCAGTAAGCAGCGTCAGTCTGAACGTGCGCGCGTGCTGGAATTTATTGTGATTACCGACACCCATGCCAAATCAGGCCCACCAATCCGTCAGTTGCTGGGTCAGTTGTACCATTTTGCAGAATTGGGCGGTGTCGATACCTCAGGGGTGAGTACCCAGCTGGCCTTGTGGTAAGCCCACCTTAATGAACACATTAGAGAAAGAATTATGTTTACAGGCATTATTGAAAGTTTAGGTAAAGTGGAAAGCCTGCAAAGTGTGGGCGGTGATGTACGTTTGCGTATTCAGACTGATTTGGATATGTCGGATGTGCATTTGGGCGATTCAATTGCCACCAATGGTATTTGTCTAACCGTGATTGAGTGGGGCGATAACTGGTATGCGGCAGATGTGTCGCGTGAAAGTCTGAACCGTACCACTTTAGGTACATGGAAAGTCGGTCAACCTGTCAACGTTGAAAAGGCCATGCTGCCAACCACACGTTTTGGCGGGCATATCGTGAGTGGGCACGTAGATGCTGTGGGTGAAATTACCGTGGTACGTGAAGATGCGCGTTCGATTTATTATGAAGTGACTGCACCTGCAGAAATTGCCAAATATTTGGCAGAAAAAGGCTCAGTGACGGTAGATGGCATTAGCCTGACTATTAACCATTTACGTGGCAGCATCATCAGCCTAAATTTAATTCCGCATACGGCAGAACGCACCAATATTGGTACGTGGAAAGTCGGCAGCAAAGTCAATTTAGAAGTGGATGTCTTGGCGCGTTATATTGAGCGTTTGCTCTTGGGTGATAAAGCGGCAGAAACTACGCAGCAATCTAAAATTAGCATGGAATTCTTGGCTGAAAATGGCTTTTTAAAATAAGTACTGAGCCGAATGAAATTTAAACAGTCTGATTGAAAAATTAGACTGTTTTTTTGTTTTTAGGGATAATTAACGAGATAAAGATGTTTTTTTCATCATAAACACCCCTTTGGCTTAATGTAAATGATTGATTTTTTAATGAATTTGGAACACTGGCTGCCATTATTACTCGATAATTATGGTCTGTGGATCTATGCCATTTTGTTTCTGATTATTTTTGCAGAAACAGGTTCTGTGTTCATGTTCTTTTTACCAGGCGATAGTTTGCTGATCGCAATTGGTGCCTTATGTTCCACCACTGACGTGGTGCATTTGCACTATATGGGGATTTTGCTTTTTGTCGCGGCAGTCTTGGGATATAGCGTCAACTATTACACTGGACGAATTCTAGGGGTGAAGTATTTTCATCAACATTCACGTTATTTCAAACCTGAATATATTGTCAAAACCAACCATTATTTTATGAAACATGGTGGCAAAACTATTTTAATGGCGCGTTTTATACCGTTTGTACGCTCATTTGCACCATTTGCTGCAGGATCAGGGCACATGCCTTTGGCGACCTTTAGTTTTTATAATGTGGTGGGTGCTGCTGTATGGATTTTTTCTTTAATGGCAATAGGTTATGGCTTGGGTAATATTTTGTCTTGGTTGGGTGATTGGATTTAAATTCCTCATTTTTTCTATTTTCTTATTCTAACCCGAATTACGGATAAGAAAAGCCCTTGAAAAAAAGGTAGTTAGAGCCATTTAGAAAGTTACGACACAA